>CAYYHH010000262.1:0-3409 GCA_964471645.1 uncultured Oscillospiraceae bacterium | reverse complement strand
AATCAAGGTATATTCATAATCGTGCCATAATGTGTCGTTTCGTTTCCTTCCATCCTTTATGTGCAGATGAGTGATATCTCTGCCAATATAGCTCCAAGTTTTCTCTATATCTTCCCCGTCCTCAATTGGGTGGATTATATCCCATATAAATTTTAAATTTTCTCTATTAACATCTTTTTTTAAGCCTGATAACACCCTGCCGGTTGCATATTCATTGTGTGTTTCAACCATTATCTCAAAGTCTTCATCAATATCGCATATTTCTCTTAATGATTGTACAATTCCATCATGGTCCAAATCACTAATCTTTGTATCAAACCTACGTGAAAAGTTTCCAAGAAAAACACGTATTCCCTTTGCACCAATGTTTTTACCTCTCTCAATCAGCTCAGTTGCTTCCTTTATTTTATGTGGCTCATAACCTTTAAAGCAGACGCTTGTCGCTATGCATAAAATTTTAATATTTGCTTTTGCAAACTGTTCGCCGAACAACTCTAACTTATTTGCTTCTTTTTCACCCAATATACTATTTTCTGCTCCTGCCCTTATTTCAAGACCATTAATCTTATATTTTTTGCAATAGTATATTAACTTTTCCTCACTATAATCCATGCATGGCAGCGTACTGAAAGCCAATTTCATATAACCACTTCCTATCTTGTCTGAGTCATACCCATGAATATTTCTTTAGGTATCTCATAGTTCAAAGCAGCCCCATTAATAAAATTACATATTTCCTTTACCATTTCACTTGTGATAAAGTTTTTCAAATCGGCTGCAGGGCCTGCCATGTGCGGATACAAGGTTACATTTGGTAGCTTAAGCAACTTGCTGTCTTGGCTTAATGGCTCTTTTTCATACACATCAAGTACTGCGGAAAACCGCTCTTGCTCCAACTGTCTTATTAATGCTTCCTCATCAACGACGCTGCCGCGGGATGTATTTATAAATATACTGCCAGGCTTTAAAAGCTTCAACAATTTCTCATCAATCATGTGATATGTTTCATCATTCGCCGCCGTATGTACGGAAACAATATCACAGCTTGAAAATATCTCTTTCAAAGAAGCATAATCAAAGCCATATTGTTTTCTTTTTTCTTCACATGGACGCGTGGAATACAATTTTATTTTCACATTATAAGGCTTCAGAAAGTCCAGCAAATAGGAAGAAATCTTTCCCAGGCTAATTATTCCGACCGTCCGCCCCTTTAACGATCGTGTTTTCAGTTGTCCGTTTGGTGTCCAAATACCATTTTTTAACGAGTTACTATATGTATTTAGGTTCCTTAGCTCACACAGAATATATGCCATAACACCCTCAGCAACGGAACAAGCAAATATTTCATTCCCACTTACCACCTTAACACCCAGGTCATAAAGACTTCCGTCAACAATCGGTCCGACGCTGCCGCCGGTATGAGCAACCAGTTTAAGTCTTCCCCCTGTGGGTTATCTTCGTTTGACCCCAACCTGTTATTACTACATCCTTATCCCTTAAAGCTGTTTTCATTTCTTCAGGCTCGTAATTCCTGCCGGTATCATTATATGAAACCTTCCCCAATGCTTCCAGCGAGTTATATACATCACTATCAAAAAATATTTTTCTGATATTCTCGTGCATACTGACTAAAATATTCATATATTCTGCCACTCCTCATACATTTCAACTTGAAATAGTATTATATCGACATAAGCTGCGTTATACCACCTAAATCCCCGACCTCATACAAAAGAGCCTCCACTGTAAGCTCCTGCGGTAACAAAATCTCCATCACAGCTATATCAGACTGCTTTTTTTCGTCATAATACGTCTTCAGAGATTTTATCCCAACATTCAAATCAAGCATCACGTTAATAGCATTTTTCAGGCTGTCGGGGCCGGTGATTTCCACCTTTACTGCACTTTTTGAAGACTTTTGCATTAGCTTCCTCGTCGCCGAACGAAGACCAAGCATAGTAAAAAGCATTAAAAACACAACTACAAGCCCTACAATATAATAGCCTGCACCGACAACAATACCGACGCATGCAGTAGTCCAAAGTCCTGCCGCGGTAGTTATCCCCCGTATTCTGTTGCCGTCCATAATAATACTGCCGGCACCTAAAAAACCTACGCCGCTTACTATCTGAGCGCCCATTCTCATAATTTCCTGCTCAATTGCATACTGCTCTACAATACATTGACTTACAACCATTATAGATGCCGCTCCGAGGCAAACAATGATATGAGTCCTGAGCCCTGCTTCGTGCTTCGTGCCTCCTCTTTCCCAGCCTATAATACCGCCGCAGATAACCGCAGCCACCAGTCTTATCAGCAGTAAGTAGTTGAAAGTTAATATTTCCGTCACATTATCCCTCCTCTTGTGACTTTATTTTTTATTTAAATACTGTTGGGCGACAGCCCTTGCCGTTGCCACGTCGTCAGTTATAATTATATCCACGCCAATTTCCAGCATATTCATAATATCCTCGTGCTGATTTACCGTCCACACATTAACGGCTATTCCATTATCATGGCATTTATCCACAAAATCCTTATCTACATCAGTAAAATTTGGATGAACGGCGTCAATATTATTTTTAATACAATAGTTAATCACATCAAACTTATTTCTATGCCAATAAAGGGCTCCAACCTGAAATTCAGGATGATTTTGCTTTATTTTCATCAATGTATGATGACGGAAGCAGGAAACAATGCAGTTATTTTGTAGGTTGTATTTTTCTAAAATTCCAACCACCTTTTCCCCTACATCTGTCAAAAATCCGCTTTCGTCTTTTATTTCAATGTTCAAAAACTGTCTGCTGTGAGCGCAAAACTCAGCAACCTCTTCAAAGCACGGCATTTGCACAATTCGGTCTTGTAAACCCTCTCGATCAAATCTATATATACTTTCCTTTGTATTGGAAATTTTATTATCATGATAAATAATCAGGCTACCGTCATAAAGTAGGTGTACATCTGTTTCAATACCATATGAGCCAAGCTCTGCCGACCGTTTAAATGCTACCATAGTGTTTTCGGGGCACTCACTTCGTGCTCCTCTGTGTCCCAATATTTTTGTCATACCAAATCCCCCCTGATAATCTCATTCACTGGTTTGCCGTCCGCATTTGGCAAGTCTAACCCCAAAATCTTTGCAAAGGTAGGCGCTTCATCTACTAGTAATCCCTTATCCAAAACAACATTTTCTCTAAAATCCGGACCCTTTGCCGCAAATATGGGCTGAGGCCCTTTATCGGGATGATATCCATGGGTACCTTTTCCAAACCTATAATCAGAATTATCATAACCGGTAACCAAGTTTCCCACCGCATTATCACCAAATGAGGTGTATCCATCTGTTTCAATTACGAACACAAAGTCACCTCCCAAGTGTTCTTTTTCATTTATTTCATCATGAGTA
>CAYYHH010000261.1:0-3421 GCA_964471645.1 uncultured Oscillospiraceae bacterium | reverse complement strand
CGGGAAAGATGCCTTGCTGGTAGGCGGTGGATACGGCGCTTCTCCCCTTTTGCTGCTCGCGGAAAAATTAATTGAAAAAGGACTGAATGTTCAGGTTTTCCTTGGAGCAAGGACGAAAGACCTGCTGATTCTGACAGATCAGTTCAGAGAATTACCCTTAACGCTGCATATTACGACAAATGATGGATCAGAAGGCATTGAGGGTTTTGTGACCAACCCCCTGGAAAAATCGATTCAACAATTGGAAGATCCTCAGCAGGCATGTGTTTATGCCTGCGGGCCAAAAGGAATGCTGCTTGGAATTGACACGTTGTGCGAAAGATATCATGTGCCGCGTCAGCTTTCCTGGGAGGCGATTATGCGCTGCGGAATGGGGTTGTGCGGAACCTGCCGGATTGAACTGCCAGAAACCTGGAAAGAACCTGAGAATTTACCGGGAAGCCGGCGAGCCTGGCTGGTTTGCCGAGATGGACCGACATCCTTTACAGTATGATAACGATGTAATCTGGTCCAATTTCTTCTTAAAATAAATAAGAGGCTGCGTTTCAGCCTCTTATTCGTTGATACCAAAGGAAACTCTCAGGAGGATACTGCCAGGGATTTGATAGTAGAATCCCTTCGGGAAGTTATCGATTCTTTGAGGGAAAGCATATTGCGGTGGGAATGCGGCGATCCTCCGGAAATCGATATCGACGGTATAATAGGCGATACTGTAAAGAGAATCCAAGTCAAAAAGCAAAATAGCCTGAGGCGCATAATCAACGGCACAGGTACTATACTCCATACGAATCTTGGGAGGGCTAAACTGTCAGAAGCGGCGATCAGGCATGTATCCGAGGTTGCAATGAATTATTCAACATTGGAGTATGATTTAAAAAAAGGCGCCAGAGGTTCCCGCCACGATCATATAGAAAAGCTCATTGCAGAGATAGTCGGGACTGAGGCTGCTATGGTAGTCAACAATAATGCGTCCGCAGTAGTCTTGTGCCTTTCCGAATTGGCAAAGGGAAAAGAAGTTATCGTGTCAAGAGGCGAATTGGTGGAAATAGGCGGATCCTTTCGGATACCTGAGATCATGGAGCTTGGCGGCGCCACTCTCAGGGAGGTGGGCACTACAAACAAGACAAATCCTAAGGACTACCGCGATGCGATAAATAAGGAAAACACGGGCGCTTTGCTCAAGGTCCATACGAGCAACTATAAAATAATGGGCTTTACCGCCGAGGTGGGCTTTCCCGAGCTTGCAGAAATAGGCAGGGAGTCCGGCATACCGGTTATCTATGATTTGGGCAGCGGACTGATGACAGATCTGAGGCGATACGGGATCGATGAACCGACGGTACCCGAAAGCGTGAAAGGCGGGGCCGACGTAATAACTTTTAGCGGGGACAAGCTTTTCGGCGGACCGCAGGCAGGCATCATAATAGGGAAAAAACAATATATAGACAGGATGAAAAAAAATCCCCTGGCAAGGGTGGTGAGGGTGGACAAGATGACCTTAGCCGCTTTGGAGACTACCTTCCGGGAGTATTTGGATATGGAAAAGGCGGTCAAAACAGTACCTGTGCTGTCAATGATTACTGTTACCATGGATGAAATGAGGAGCAGGGCCATTCTATTGGCGGAACAAGTCAGGAGAGCAACCGATGCATTTGAGATTGAAATAGTAAAATCTGAGGGACAAATAGGCGGCGGATCCACTCCTAATCAATTCGTCAAAACCTATGCGGTTTCGGTCATCGGCAGGAACAGCTCAGCGGACAGGATCGAGAGGGATATGAGGGCATTGGAAACACCCGTGATTGTGCGCATCAACCAGGATCGGGTTCTGATCGATATGAGAACCGTTGAACCTGATGAAATAGACCCGGTAGCCAGGGGGCTGATAGCCTGCGGCAATAGATACAGCAAGGAGGCGGTGCAGGATGCGTAATGTGATCATAGGAACCGCCGGCCATGTGGATCATGGAAAAACCTGCCTGATCAAGGCTTTGACAGGCGCGGAAACCGACAGACTCAAGGAAGAAAAGAAAAGGGGCATCACCATAGAATTGGGCTTTGCGGAGATGCCCAATTCTACCGGCAGGCAAATAGGAATAATCGACGTGCCCGGCCATGAAAAGTTTGTGCGCAATATGCTTGCCGGCATCGGCGGCATCGACCTGGTGCTGCTGGTAGTCGCGGCCGACGAAGGGGTGATGCCCCAAACGGTCGAACACTTCGAAATACTTAAGATGTTGGAAATAAAAAGGGGCATAGTTGTGATAACTAAGGCTGATCTGGTGGATGAGGAATGGTTGGAGCTGGTAAAGGAGGATGTGAAAGCCACACTGGGGGGAACCTTTATGGAGGATGCCCCCATGATAGCCGTATCATCGTATACGGGGGATAACATAGAGGAGTTGCGGGCCCTGATTTTGAAGCAAGTTGAAAACGTCGCAAGCCGGAGGGAGGCACCGGACCTGCTTAGGATACCGATGGATCGTGTATTTACGATTGACGGTTTTGGAACGGTTATTACGGGTACATTGCTGGAGGGTTCAGTCAGTGTGGGCGGCGAGGTTCAAATATATCCGGGGGACAGGATCGCCAAGGTAAGGAACATACAAGTGCACGGTGAAATGGTTGAAACCGCTTATGCAGGTCAGCGCACAGCCATCAATTTAGTAAATGTAAAGAAGGACGAGGTCAGCAGAGGGGATGTCATTGCCGCAAAGAATTCACTCATGCAGACCATGATGCTTGATGTAAAGATCCAGATGTTCGATGATGCAAAAAGAACACTGATCAACGGCAGCCGCCTGCACCTTTATTATGGATCGGCGGAGGCATTGTGCAAGGCAGTATTACTGAATACAGAGGCATTGGAAAGCGGTGAAACAGGTTATGCACAGCTTCGCATGGAGGAAGCCATTGCGGTGAGAAAGGGAGATCGCTTTATTATTCGCTTTTATTCTCCTGTGGAGACCATCGGAGGCGGCGTTATACTTGATGCCAATCCGTCCAAACATAAGAGGTTTCGCACAGAAATCCTTGAGGCGCTGGCAATAAAAGAAAAGGGGGAAGAGGATGCGGTTTTGGAGCAGACTCTTCGTGAAAGCAGCGGCACCTTGCCATCCTATAAGGATCTGGCTGTAAAGCTGGGAAAAACCGTTGAAGAGGTCACAAAGGGTATTGGGGAATTAAAAGCAGACGGAAAGGCAGTGCTGCTGTCGGATGATACCTTCATACACGCTGATTACGCTAAAAAAATCGCAAATGATGCACAGGCCATTTTAGCAGAATTCCACAGCAAAAATCCCATATCAATAGGAATGCAAAAGGGGGAGTATCGGAAAAGATTGGCTGACAGACTGTATTTCAGCGATGCAAAGGCAGTGGATCCGCTTTTGCGCTATTTGATCAAGGAGGGGAAGATCAG
>CAYYHH010000260.1:226-3425 GCA_964471645.1 uncultured Oscillospiraceae bacterium | reverse complement strand
CAGGCAGATTTTCATGCAATGTTCGCAGCGCGGTCCGAAGGGGCAGCCCGAAGGAGGATTCAGCATATCGACGGGAGTGCCTTCTATGGGAATCAGCCTTTCATATTCTTCGGCATCCACCCTGGGCATTGAACGCAAAAGCCCCAGAGTATAAGGGTGTTGCGGATGATAGAAGATGTCTTCAACATTTCCTTGCTCAACTATTTTCCCTGCATACATGACGGATACACGATCGCATATTTCCGCCACCACACCCAAATTGTGCGTTATGAAAATGATAGCCATTTTCGTTTTCTTTTGTATGTCCTTCATCAGCTCTATTATCTGTGCCTGGATCGTAACATCAAGAGCCGTAGTCGGTTCATCTGCAATGAGCATTTTTGGATCACAGATCAGACCCATGGCTATCATTACCCTTTGCCTCATGCCACCCGAAAACTCGTGGGGATATTGGTTCATCCTGCGCTCGGGGTTATTTATTCCTACCAGCTTCAGCATTTCAACAGCTTTTTTCTTTGCGTCAGCTTTGCTTATCTTTTTGTGACATCTGACAGCTTCGATGAGTTGATTCCCTATGGTATAGACAGGGTTCAGACAGGTCATGGGGTTTTGGAATATCATACTGACGCTGTTTCCCCTGAAATCCTGCATTTCTTTATCATTCTTTGCGAGCACATCCTCCCCGTCAAAGGTTATGGACCCACCGACAACCTCGCCGGGGCTTTGTAAAAGTCCCATTATCCCATAGGCCTCAACACTTTTGCCGCTTCCGGATTCGCCCACTATGCCCATTACTTCCCCGTAATTCAGGTCATAGGAAATTCCACCCACGGCCTTTACCTCTCCCGCCGGGGTGAAAAACGAAACTTTCAAATCTTTTATTTCCAGTAACTTTTTATCTTTCATATTAATTTCCATACTTTCGCCCCCCTATTTTTTCAGCCGGGGATCAAGAGCATCCCGCAGCCCGTCTCCGAATAGATTGAGCGAAAGAATCAATAAACTCAAAATCGTCGCAGGTATTATCAGCCTGTACGTATACGTATACATCCCTCCGAGCGCGTCGGAAGCCATTGACCCAAGACTGGTCAAGGGTGCCGCCACACCTACGCCCAGGAACGAAAGGAAGGATTCCAAAAATATGGCCGAGGGTATCTGCAGGCATGTAGTTACTATGATCTGACCTATGCAGTTTGGAAGCAGGTGGCGCCTTATAACTCTCGGGCTCGATGCCCCCAACGCTTTTGCCGCAGTTACAAATTCCTGTTCTTTTAACATCAGGACCTGGCCTCTGATGATCCGGGCCATTCCTACCCAGTATAAAATCCCAAACGCAATAAAGATAGAAATCAGACCCGGCCCCAATACTGACAACGCTTTGGCTAAAGGGCCGGTCGATTTGTTGAACCAATCCGACAACCCCGGTTTCAGAGCCGTAGATAGAAGCAATACGACCAAAATCTCCGGTATGGCGTAAATCAGCTCAACTATCCTCATCATAATATCATCCACCCGGCCTCCGAAATACCCTGAAATGGCACCGTAGGTCGAACCGATAGCCAGCACGATCAGGCTGGCTATGACCCCTACAACGAGTGAGATGCGGGTTCCGAACATGGCCCTCACAAAGAGGTCTCTGCCGTGATTGTCGGTCCCGAAGGGATATTCAAAGCAGGGATCGATGTTCTCCTGCCCCCGGAACTGAGTTGTGTAGTCATAATCATAAAACAGAGGTCCTATAAAAGCGAAAAGGATCAAAAGTATGACGATGGCTAAAGATACCATTGCAACCTTGTTCTTCTTGAGTCTTCGCCATGCATCCTGCCAATAGGAAAGGCTCGCTTTGACCTCCATAAAGTTTTCTTTTTCATCGGCATCGGCCTTTTTAAAATCATCGGGCCTGAAGCTCTGCTGTGCCAGAATCGGATCTACATCCATTTGCCACGTGGGAAATGGAAATAAACCAAAGGTTTTTTGTATGCGCATTATTTTGAACCCCCTTTCGCAAGGTCGATCCTCGGGTCGACGGCTTTGTACAGTATGTCCACTACCAGTGTCATAGTTACTATAAAGGCCGCCAGAAAGATGGTGGTTCCCATGATTATCGTATAATCACGGTTCATAATGCTCTGAACAAAATACCTGCCCAGGCCGGGGATATTGAATACGGTTTCCACCACGAAACCACCCGTGAGTATGTATGCCGTCAGCGGACCCAGATATGTCAATACCGGAATAAATGCGTTTCTCAAAGCATGCTTGAAGACTATGGCAACTGCGGGAACACCTTTTGCGCGCGCAGTCCGAATATACTCCTGGTTGATGACATCCAGCATACTGGAACGTGCAAGCCGGCCTATATAGCACATGGGATAAAATGCGAGGCTGAAGCTGGGCATTATATAGCTCTTCCAGTCTGTAAGGCCCATAGTGGGCAGCAGCTTCAATTTTGACCCGAACACAATCAAAAGCACTGTCGCCACAACAAATCCGGGTATAGACACCCCCACAGTCGTCACGACCCGAAGGGTACTGTCTATCCAGTTTCCTCTGTTGTATGCAGCGACGCAACCTATCGGCACACCGATCAGAACCGCTCCGAGCAGAGCGATCACGCCGACTTTAGCAGAAATAGGGAACATCTCTTTGATAATGGTGGTGACAGGACGGTTTCTTTGCATTTTCATGGAGACCCCGAAGTCTCCCTGCAACGCGTGAACTATGTAATTCTTAAGTTGTACCGGAACCGGCTTATCCAGCCCGTATTTGGCCTCCAGTGCCGCAATAACCTGCGGTGGGGGTGATTTTTCACTGAGGAAAGGCCCTCCGGGAACTAAATTCATCAGTAGAAAGGTAATGCACGTTATCAGAAATATTACAATCAAAGCCTGAGCCACGCGCTTAGCGATGAATTTCATCATAATTATATTTCTCCAATTTGTCTAGAATTGCGAAGTAAAAAGCATACAATATGCGATTTCATGCCGCTCGTATTCATCATTTTATACTTATATGCATAAAAGGTCAAGCTTTTGGATTTGTAACTTTTTGTCAGTTTGTCAGTAAGACTGTTCACACCTGTTTGATATTCCAAGGGATGAGTTTCAAGGTCGGTGGATGCTAAAACCACGAACAGCTTTGCCACTTTAGCCCTCACCGTGGCTGACGCAGGCATTGATTCTGCCGGAACGCTGCTTAA
>CAYYHH010000260.1:0-216 GCA_964471645.1 uncultured Oscillospiraceae bacterium | reverse complement strand
ATTTAAATATTCCGTAATTTGCCTGTATCTTTTAGCACGACCCCGCCTCGAAAAAGCTCGACCATGCCCTCCGCGGCAAAATACTTGAGCATCCTGGTCACCACCTCCCTGGCGGTACCCATATGTTTTGCGATACTTTCGTGGGTCATGAGCAATCGGTCAGATTCGTCGATATTGGCCTGATCCAAAAGGAATAATGCCAATCTCTTATCAAAA
>CAYYHH010000259.1:2081-3431 GCA_964471645.1 uncultured Oscillospiraceae bacterium | reverse complement strand
CAAACACTATAATTTCCGGCACAGGAGTGCGTTTTTCAAACAAGTCCTCATGAAGATTGTATCATCCATCGCAAGAACAGGGGTTTCCATTACGCAAATCATCGGCTAATTGGGTACAATACTCTTGATACGCTACATAATCGTCAACAAAGTTGCCAAGGCTTTGCAATCTCTCTCCTTGCGGAAAATGGCAAGCCATATTGTATTCACCGTACAATTTGAGCGCATTACCTAAAAAACTGCAGCCTCGTCTTAACTCCATCGGTATCATATACTTTATCTTTTCTTGCGGAACACCATAATTAAGTAAATACTGCGTAACTGCAAGCAAGCTTCCTTTGCTCACCGTTGGATAAATTACATAATTTGTCCCATTCGCCAGCGCCTCACGCAAGGGCAGAACGGAATAACCACAAAACATTGTATGATGCTTGCGCTCGTCTACATCGGCAAAGCAGCTAGGTGACAGCCCGCCATCAACCCACTTTGATAAATTAGCAGCAGCAAATTGTCCCGCCCCGTAGAATATCACTCGCATAATGTCACCCCCCTCAGATGTACAGCTTTCTTCGTTGCATTTCATCTTCAACTTGTTTTCTCAAAGATGTCTTATCGTCAAAAACGTATTCGAGTTCAAAAAATAGGTCAAGCAATCTTAAATCCTCAATATCTTTTGGTCTATGATTGTATTGTTTCTTCTTATATAGCAAATCTAAGTTAAGAAACTTACAGCCATAAAACCAAAAATACATGTTATCGTCAGTAATGACTGTTTCGTCAGGGATGATTTCTCCATCAACAGAACGCACATAATCTTTTCGAACAATTTCAAGCGAATCAGAAATTTTGTACATACCATCACCATTCAATCGCTCACGATGTTCGGCCATTAGTGTAAAATCTATATCGTCTGCTTCTTTCAATCCAAAAACTGTCATCGCTGCACTTCCCACAATTACTGTATCTGTAATAGGAATATTATTGGTTATGCACCAACTCTTGAAAGAATTCAGCATCTCAATAAACTTTGAAGTGTATCTTTGCGTAAACTTCTTTCGCATGGTCTCCAGATTATTAGTAGACAAGAGCAGGTGCTTCAAGTGTTCTGCCTCATTACGGTTATCCGGCATATGGCAGACAACCGGTACTTCTTTAACGTCAAAGAACATACTGTCGCGCAACGAGAATTTTATTGCTTTGAGCCGTTCAAAAAACAGTGTCTTATCTTTTATCCCTTCGTCCGATAATAGCAGCACCCGCATAGTGAGTGGCGACATTTTAAGTACGGTTAATTTCCTGTCAATTCTCAAATCGCAAAAAGCGGCATCTTCATACATCTCGTGCATAATG
>CAYYHH010000259.1:323-2071 GCA_964471645.1 uncultured Oscillospiraceae bacterium | reverse complement strand
ATAGTTGCCGTTAAAATCCAAGTCAACGCTGCCGACGAGGCGAAAGGTCTTCACTAATTGTCGTTCAATAAATTCCCACATATCGGCTACTGGCGCAAATAATACAGCAATTGCACACTGGCCGGGATAGATATCAGCAAACGCACGTAATATGCGAATTTTATCATTCACATTGAACCCATTCTTATCAAAGAAAGTTAAGTCGACATGGAGTTGCTCCGAATCAGGATACTCTCTGACCCATATTGGTTCATCTGATACGATTGCAGCTGCAATCCTATGAAGACCATCAAGCGCTTCATGTAATTCGTTGACAGGAATGTAATGCTCCTTTTGAAAACCGTTTGTAACAATACTTTTTACGAGTTCTTTGCCATTTGTTATATAATCCGCAATGCACTCCTTTCCGCCATCAGAGTGAAAATATGCTGCTTCATTTCCACCAGTACGAGCCAAGGTGTAGCGTGAGAATAGTGACAAATGCTCGGAATTTTCGATTCCATTCAGAAAATCCTTAAACAATAAATAACGGATACACACGTCAATGCGGTTGCTGCTTATGAATTGCCGTGCATCACATTGGCGAAAATAGTTTTCAAACGAGTGCGCGTATTGATACTCCCGCTCGGCGCTATTAAATCCATACCATGTCCAGTCGAATTCATTATCTTTAGGCAAAATTATTTTATTTTCTGGAACTCCTATTCTCCTAATCGATTCAACAATTTGTTGACGAACTACTTGGTCTAGGACACTAATTACACAGTAATCATAAGTAGAGCTATCCGCAAGCGCGTCTATTGACCGCACATTAACACCAGAAATTTTTATATTCTTCCAGTTGTGGTCAACAATGAATTCAATCCTACAATATTGCGTACTTTCTACTTGTCGGAAAAAATTCTGCCCCGCCCGACCAGCCCCGTAAATAACACATTTTGCTCCACGCTCAACTTGACCAAACGGAAATATTGCATATTTGTTGCTGTTCACTATTCTTACCTCCAGTCATAGCAATGTGTCAAGCACAACTCGCTCAAATATTTCGAGCTTGCCACCATGCGTAGCATTTCGTATTTTTATTCCGTATGAATCCCCGTACTCTTTCGCCACTTGATATGCCGCATTTACCTTATCTATCTGCGCAAAGTGTATAGTACTGCCATAAGACACCGAAAAATGTCCTTGCACGTCTTGCCTAACTATTTTCCCATCCCTTAATACCGCAATAGGAAAGGAGTGGTCTATTCCCAACAAATAGATCTCGCTGAAGCCCATATATACCGCAAGCTGTAAACAGTCATATGTTACCGTAGCTCCCCATTGTAGAACATAAGGTTCTTTGCTGAAGCTTGGTTTGTCATATTGAATCGGCTTCCAGTCAACCCGACCATCCAAATAGTAAAAGTAGTCACTATTTAGCATAAAATCGTCTATGTCAAACACAGAGTTATAAGCAAAAAAAATTGGGCAATTCAATTTCTCTTTTATTATCTTGTGTCCCTGTACTAATAAATCATTATCGCTTATAACATAATACGACGGTCTCCATTCGGTTTTATCGAATAAAAGATGTATGTTGTTTGTTGCAAAAGTAATTTCGCTTTTCAGCTTATCTAAGTCGGAAACGGTCAAGCTAGGTCCGTTTCCAATAATAAAGCATCGTTTTCCCTTGTGCAGATTTTTGAACTGTGCCAAGCGCAAATACTCCCAGCGCATCAGCATCGTCAGAAAGCAATCCGCAGTAA
>CAYYHH010000259.1:0-313 GCA_964471645.1 uncultured Oscillospiraceae bacterium | reverse complement strand
GTGTCTCAAAAGCAGACCTGCCTGCGTCAATTGCCAACTGATTTCATAACTTGCTTTCCCAGATGCAACGGATATTAATACAACAGCATTATCAAGGGAAACTTCGCCTAAGCTGCAAACCAACTTACCATGAAATTCACTCCCCTGTTTAGCTATGTTGTTATCTATAAATCCGTCAATGTATTCATCAATATTGACGTTGACAAGATACTTGTACTGTTTACAGATATAATCCCAATTAGCGCCACAACCGAAGATATAAATTTTTGCACCACGGGTAATCGGCGGGGCCATTTTACCGAGTTCATCCCTG
>CAYYHH010000258.1:0-3461 GCA_964471645.1 uncultured Oscillospiraceae bacterium | reverse complement strand
TATTCACCGCCGCCATTAATGATGATATCCCTCCAGGCCGGATGCCACCACTGCACAATTGCTTCTTCATCGTAACCTCCGCCATAGGTAAATGCCAACCAGGGAGGGGCTCCTTCGTCATTAGGAACATATTCCCCGTCTGATATCAGGCCGGCTTTCATACTCCTATAAGTGTTCGGATTATCGGGGTCCAGCCAGACCCAGTCATCTTGGCAATACCAGCGATTCTGCTCTGCTGAGCCGATACTCAAGTAAGCAATAATCTGGCGCCGTCCACCTCCCGGTTTATACTTAAGGCTTTCAACCTCTTCTCTGGTGAGAGGAGTTTGATTTTCCGGCGCAGCTCTATGGTTGTAGAACGAATCGATATAAATCACATCGTAGTCTGATGCTCTCAGAGCATTGAGCCAGGTCTCCCTGTCGGCATTTTCGTCGAGGCCTGCCGCTCTCCACCACCAATCCCACTCTTCTCCATATTGGGCTATAGCCGCATCTATCGTCGCTTGCTGTCTGGAGCTTCCAGTCGGCTTATACTTGCCTCCATCGGAAGGGACAAGTAAACCGCAAGCATAGTTATCGGCTATTCTGGTCCTGTCGCCGTCACCTGCTTCATATTCTGCCTCTTCAGCATCCCATGTATCCCAAGCATCATATGGCCGGCCGTTTATATGGTATAGATAGTTTTTAGCATCAGTCAGATAATTAACATTCCTGGCACTGTTTACTCCGGTTTCGGGATCCATATCAAGGCCGATGGTTTCAGGATCTTCGATCCAGAAATAATCTCCGTTGGTCCCCCAGCGCCACCCCGGGAATAAAGTCTGAGCCAAGGTCCCGCCAATACGCGGGTAAGGAATAATTCCCCACTTGTTTGCCCTGGCGTAATAATTAGCCAGCTGCTCCCCGGTTGTGCAAGAAGTGGTGTCAGTGACCATCAAACCTGCCTCATCAACTAATTTGATATACTTATCTTGGTTGTCATTTGTGCTGACTCCCGTTGAGTTCCCAACCATGCCCTCTATTCCCCAGCCATCAACCAGAGATATGAGGCTCTCTTGGAATCCTTTGTTCCAATCACCATCTTTATATGCCAGATTTATTCCATCCTGCGGGATTATCTTAAAGTCAGGATTCCTGCTTTTTGCGTGGAGGGCCACCTCCATAATAAAGGCTTGCATCTTATGGGTACGCCCGAGAGAGCCCGGTTCACTTTCATATAATGCCTTTATTTCCGCTTTTAGCGCCTCTGCATCTATCGGCTTTTTCTCCTGGGCTTTAACCACAGTTGCACCTATGAGGTTTGCACCAAGATCAGCATCCCATACGTCAGTACCGTTATTTGCAAATCGAATGCATCTTTTGTTATCACTTTTCTCTTTGGGGTCATTTATCTTCAAATAAATATCATATTTGCCGGCAGGTACTTTGCCAAACTCCGTCATGTCTATAGAAAAGTTCAAACCGCGGTAAGCATCAGTATTGGTGGCCCTGCTGTCTAAATCAGGCCTCCAGTCTCTTGCGTCAATATCAGTCAGGGCTGTATAGGTTTTGTCGTTCTTTTTAGATTTTAACACAACCGATACATTTTTTTTGTTTACGATATTACCAAAGCCTACATTTTGAATGCTTCCTTCAAATTCCAAGGTGCCATCCTGAGCTACCCATTCACTTGCATTAGCATCGCGCAATACCAGGCGGTAGCCCAGCCTGTCACGCATATACTCTGCCCCTGTTTTTCCTTCATATACAGGATCATAAATTGCTGCCCTGGTTTCCCCATCATGCGGAGATGTAAACGGCGCTGTAATATTTTCTTCATTATAAAGAAAATCACCCCAGAGCTTATAAGTATTTTGGTTCCAGCTTGTATTCAAGTGAGTTGTTTGGGCATAAGCTGCTTCATAGGGAACGTTTGGAAACCTGGGATATATATTGTCAGCAGATCCCGGACCAACTGTTTCACCACCATAGAAATTATTTTGATTTCTAATCCAGGTTAAAACCACGTTGCGATCGAAATCGTCCTGATCTCCGGTTCCAATTAATGCGTATCCTTCTGAAAGCGAACCATTGTCATTGTACCATTCCTCGTCGAGCCCCCTCGAATAACTGTCGTTGAACATGCCGAAGCGCTGCGCCCTTGTTCCGCGTTCAGGCGCCGGCATTAAATTGGTAAAGCTATAATCAGTGCCATACTCGACGTTATGCCAAGCCATAACACCTCCTGCATGTACTAAGATTGAACGTGAATCGGGAACATAATCCAGCAACGCATCCAAAAGCCAGTGATAGCCTTCGCGAGTCCTGGCATATGATGATGAATGCATTTCGCCCCATGGGCCAAAAATACCGCCCTTGACAACCATTATGCATTCTTCGAATTCACTAAATACATCGCCAAGCTGCCAAAGATGATATTGTACCCAATTTTTATCCTCATGTCCCGGTATACCACACAAATCAGATTCCTCGGGGATCCCGGTTTCATACCAAATCCGGCCTTCCGGTGCCCCGGGTTCACAATCATGAATGACCTGGTCATACTCCCCTCTATCAATATAAGAATGACCCGCACCATCATAATTAAACTTAACAATCGCAACTGCCTCACTATCTCTTATCTGTTCAAGTGCAGATCTTACATAATCCAAGGCTTCAGGTGTCAGGGGTTGCGTTATCCCATAATTAGGAGCTACAGCACCGGACTCGCTCCACGGCCCTATTGGTTTTCCATTAAGAGGGGCATTTGACGAGAAGTTTTTCAAATCAAATTCCATGTAAACAATACGAGAATCAACATATGTTTCTGTCCCAGATATTTTAGCATTTAGATTTGGAAGGCCTGGGGTTCCGCCCTCAACTGGAATCACATAAGTTTGAGGCCTATAAAATCCTCTGTCAGGATTGGGAATATCAATTGTATTCTCCGTGTAGTCAAGGTTTTGCGGCACAAGGATGTCATAGAAATTCATAGTTTCAGCCTTTAGTGCATCAGTTGTTTTGTCTGCCATCGCTGTTTGCTTCCCCTGAGCAAACACGGCGGCTGGTATCAATGTTAGTAGCATAAGCATTACGATCGTGCCGGACAATACCCTTTTGAATGATTTAGCCATTAAATTCCACTCCTCTCGGCATTCATCAAAAGTAATAATTTTTGCTTTATGCTAACAACTATTTTATAAATATTTTAACTTATGCAACTCCCCCTTTCTATTACTGCCCGGGACAGATCGTCCGCTTATTTGCTTCCTGTAAGAGCAATCCCTTTAATAAATTGCTTCTGAAAAGCAATGAATACAATTGTCACCGGTAGCATAACTAAAGACGCTGCAGACATGGTTGCACTTAAATCGCTGCCATGCTGCGATGAAAAGAATGAAAGCGCTACAGGCAATGTCATGCTGCCCACCCTTTCCAGCATGATCAAAGGTCTGAGATAATCGTTCCAGCTCTCTAAAAAT
>CAYYHH010000257.1:0-3465 GCA_964471645.1 uncultured Oscillospiraceae bacterium | reverse complement strand
CACAACGCAGGTGACGATTTCCAACAGGCACATACATCTGAACAGGGAAGCGGTCGATATTCTGTTCGGGAAAGATTACGAGCTGACAGTTAAAAGATTGATTGCAGATCCGATTTATGCGGCAAATGAGACGGTATCCATTGAGGGACCGAAGGGCAAGATAGAGAATGTTCGCATACTGGGTCCGCTGCGCAACTACAATCAGGTTGAAATCCTAAAGTCTGATAACTATATTCTTGGAATTAATGCTCCTGTAAAAATATCAGGCTCATCTGACCTTGCACCTTTAACTGTAATCGGGCCTGCGGGAAAGATTGATTTCGATTCAATTGCGGTGGTTGCGCTCCGCCACATTCATTTCACACCGGAGCAAGCTACAGAATATGGTCTTGAAAAGGGTCAGATGGTGAAGGTCAAGGTTGATGGAGAAAGAAAGCTTATCTTTGATGATGTGATGGTTGTATATACCGATGGCATGGAAGCGCCGATGATGCATGTTGACATTGAAGAAGCGAATGCGGCGGGTATCAGCAATATGGATATTGTCGAAATCGCCCCTTAAAAAAAATAATTATTAATTTTTGGAGGATATGTAATGGCTCGCGATGAACTACTGGAATATCTCTTATCGCAACAGAAAGAATTTCTCAATATGTTGAAGGAACTTGTTGAGTTGGAATCACCATCTCACGAAAATAAGGAGATAGCAGACAAATGTGGCCGGTTTTTAGAAAATGCCTTTGAGCAGCTGGGATTCCGGATTGAACGCATTCATCAGGAGAAATGCGGAGATCATATTTACGGCGAAATAGGCAGTGGGAAAAAGAGCGTATTAATAGTAGGGCACTATGATACAGTATTTCCTATCGGGACAATCAAATCAATGCCTTTTATGATGAAAGACGGAAAGGCCCATGGTCCGGGGATTCTGGATATGAAGAGTGGAATTATTATGGCCTATTTTGCCATAAAGGCCTTAAAAGATTTGAATTTGATGCCCGACCGGAGAATAGGGGTGTTTTTTAACAGTGATGAGGAGTCCGGTAGTTTTCATTCTAAGGATCACATTCTCCAAAAAGCATATCAATACGAAAACGTATTTGTGATGGAGCCGGGTGTTAACGACATTCATTCAATAAAAACCGGACGCTACGGCAGAGGTACATACAGCCTTATAGCTCATGGTAAATCTGCTCATTCGGGATCCAACCCTCACCTGGCAATAAATCCCCTGATAGAATTGGCACATCAGCTGGTGCGTATTGAGAAATGGAATAGAGATATTGATGGCGTTACGTTTGCCCCCACTACTATAAAGGGCGGTATAGCGGGAACATGTATGGTACCGGAATCGGCTTGTTTTACGATGGATGTAAGATATGAAACTACGGAGGTATCGAAAGCAATTCATGAAAAATTAATGGAAATGGATGCTTTAACGCCGGGAGCAAGGCTGGAGGTCAAGGGGGAAATTGACAAGCCCGTTATGTTGGCAAACAATGAACTGATTGAAAAGGCCAAGAAAGCAGGGGAGCGATACGGTCTGCACCTGAAAGAAGTAACAGTCGGTGGAGGAAGTGACGGAAATTTCACTTCGGCAGCTGGAATTCCAACATTGGACGGGTTGGGGGGGACAGGGGAATTCCTACACAATCCCGCAGAATACATACATATAGATCATGTTCCTTACCGTACGGCAATGGTATCAAGACTGCTGCAAACACTCTAGTATGGGTTTATGCAGTTTGGGGCGGCCTTAAATTATGCCATAAGACGCAAGCTTTCTTGATACTGTCGGCTGGCTGGTATGAAGTATTTCCGCAATTCTTGATGCAGATTTATATTCGTGCCAATATTTTATCAGAAGCTCCTTCTCATAAAGGGAAACCATATCCTTTAATGAAAGGTTAGTATTATTGTCCTCATCGTTGTCGCTATCTATATGTGAGCTGTAATCCTGAGACAATGCCATTATTACATCCTGCACTGAGATAGTATTATTTTGTGACAGTAATACCACCCTCTCTATCACATTTTGCAAATCACGGATGTTACCTTCGTAAGGAAGCTCAATTAAGTGCACCATAGCTCCAAAAGTCAATTCTTTATTTAAATTATACCTTTCATTAAATCTGGCAAGAAAATATCTTATGAGCAAAGGGGTATCTTCTTTCCTTTCCTTTAGGGACGGTACAGTAATATTAATAACTGACAGGCGATAATAAAGGTCTTTTCGGAATGTGCCTTCACCCGTCATTTTCTCCAGGTTTCGATTAGTAGAAGCAATAATCCGAATATCTGCAGTTATTGGTTTTGTGCCTCCTACGCGATAAAATTCTCCCTCTTGCAAAAAACGTAACAACTTCGATTGAAGGTGCAATGGCAACTCTCCAATTTCATCTAAAAGCACCGTTCCCCCCATAGCCATTTCCAATATGCCTTTTTTACCTCCTGCCTTCGCATGAGTAAAAGCACCGGACTCATAACCGAAAAGTTCGGATTCCAACAGGGCTTCGGGTATTGCGGCACAGTTGATCTTTATAAAATCCTTATCGGATCGGCTGCTTTTTTGATAGATATAATCTGCGATAACCTCTTTGCCAACGCCTGATTCTCCTTGTATCAGAATAGTTGAGTCGAAAGGTGCCACCTTGTCGCATATATTTATGAGCCGCTGCATTTTTTCACTGGTGTAGACTAAATTCTTTTGCATCTCCATTATTTCCTGTAAATGGTGCACTGTCCTTTCCAATTCCAGATTGTCGCTCTTTGCCGCCTCCAATTCCTGGCGTACCAGATTATGCTGTGTATTATCTACCAAATTGCAAATAACATATTTAAACCTTCCTTCTTTATCAAAATAGGGCTGTCCATATACGAGATAACTTTTGCCCGTAGGAAGTAGCTGCTCAATTGTAACCGGTTTTTGGGTCTTGACAACCTTCATAGTAGCGGATTGATTAAAATTCTCCAGCTCAATGTCAACCATGCTTCTGCCCAGCGTTTTCCCCGGGTCATGCCCCGTGATCCTTACCTGTGATGGATTGATCTTAATCACAATACCCTCTGAATTGGATAAGGTAAATCCCACCTCGGAAAGATTAAAAGCAGCCTCTAAAAGCTCCAGCTCTTCGCTTTGGTTTTTAATAGTCTTTTCTAACTCGTTTATTCTGTTTATTAAATCTTCATAGGATTCCATAAAGACCTCCTTGGATTTGCTTTATAAGTTATTACACCATATCTAAGTACATGGATAAATTAATACTATTCAAAAAACAGTATAACTCAAATTGAAAGAATAATCATTAAAAAGCATAACGGTGGGTCGCAGTTGCCTTGTCAGTTTGTTACTATCCACATGTCGCATGACTAAAAGGGTCAAAATGAGTTAAAATGAGCAGAATTTCAAGTAATTTAAGAATTCGGGATTGAAATGACGATTTCTGAGCAATTTTTCAAGTAATT
>CAYYHH010000256.1:0-3499 GCA_964471645.1 uncultured Oscillospiraceae bacterium | reverse complement strand
GTATTCACTACAGCCGTATGAGCCATAATATCCAAATTCGTTCAGCTCCAAATTTTTTAGATCTGAATTTAGACAAAGCATGGAATTTTCGTTCCTTCTGCAGTTTTCACATTCCATGCATGGTTGATAGATGTTGGTAACAACAGAATCTCCAACACTGATGCCTTTTACCATTTTGCCTACACTGCGAACGACACCTGCGTTCTCATGCCCGAATGCCATTGGCTTTTTCTGATGTGGTCTAAGTCCCATCCATTGCTGATAATCAGTTGTGCATATATTGCACGCCTTGTTTGCTATCAAGACCTGATTGTCACCCAGCTCCGGAATAGCGTGCTCATGTATTTCTACTTTATAATCGTCTATTATTACTCCAAATCTCATGTTTCTGCCCCTTTTTGATATTATGATTGCTTTCAGAAAAGCTGAAAACAGCTTTTCCCTGCAAATATCCATATTTATTAACTGTGTTCCTATTCAATTAATAACCGATTGAAGTCTGTGTTAGCATACTTTTCTGTGAACAATTTTTCAATTAACCTCAATAAAGCTTTCAAAAAACATATCGTACCAAACACATTAAAAAATTATGGCAATGTGTTAAGGAATCACGACAACCTTAACTGCATTGGAAACCTTTTTGTCCAGTGCTGCGGCAAACGCTTTGTCAATATCTTTAAGATCAAACTTATGAGTCACTAAAGCTTTAGCATCTATTTTGCCGGAACTGATAAGATCTAAAGCTATTTCAAACTCCGTTTTGTAATTCCAGTATCCATAGCTGAATATAAATTTAATTTCAATTTCCTTGAAATGTGCAGCAAGTGAATCAAATGGCATATCACTACGCATTCCAATAATCGCAAGGGTACCTCTTGGTCGGAGCATACGTACCGCAGTATCCAGAATGGGTGCATGTCCGCCTGCACCGTCAAAAACAATGTCTGCGCCCCGTCCGCCTGTCAGCTCCATTACCTTTTCGTATACATCCACTTTTGTTGAATTATATGCCAGCTCAAATCCCGCTTTCTTTGACACATCAAGAACACCATCAATAACATCGATAATAATAACGTTTTTTACGCCTGCTGCCTTTACTGCTTGTGCCATACAAAGACCGGCAGGTCCGGCTCCGAAAATAACAATTGTATCGCCAACGTTTACCGGAACAATTTTTAGACCGTGAACGGCGACTGCATAGCAGTCCAGCGTGGAGGCTTCCTCATAGCTGACATTGTCAGGTAGTTTATAAACTTTTTCATGAGGTGCCTTTGCGTATTCTGCAAAGCCACCAGGATAGTAATACCCGATATGCCTTAGGTTGCTACAAAGATAATAGTCTCCTTGAAGGCAGAACCTGCAATGCCCACAGCCTATTAATGGTTCAATCCCCACACGATCTCCAACCTTAACATTTGTTACATTTTCACCAATTTCCACAACCTCTCCGCAGAGCTCATGTCCAAGTATCGAACCCTTTGGAAGGGGATCACCAAATTTACCGGTAAAGTGACCTATGTCGCTTCCGCAGACACCTGCTGCGCGAACTTGTACAAGAACGTCAAAGTTGCCATCTTTCTCGAGCTTAATATCTTCAACATCCTCATAACGAATGTCCCTAAAATAGTGAAATACTCCCGCTTTCATAGCATTACTTCCTTCCTTTTAATTATTGTAACCAGGCAACAAGAGGATCTCCCGCCTAACCTCTCTATCCACCCGCAAAGATAATGTTTTCATGATAGCTGCTGTATGCTTGCTTCAGTAATCTCAGCGAGCTCATGCATCTGTTTCTTCGTGGATAGGTATAGACTTCGGTACAATTTATATAATTTTTCATATATGTATCTATTATCTTGTTTAGGCTTAACAAGCCAAGTATCACGGATCCACTTATTACGCATTACAGACATATCCTTAAACGCTCCAATGCCGATCCCCGCAAGATATGCAGCTCCTGCAGGTGCTCCCATACTATTTGAATAGCATAGCTGTTCAGAGCCCGTAATATCGCTCATGATTTGAGTCCATGTACGACTCTTTATGCCTCCACCAGTAGAGATCAATTTAGAAACAGCTAACCCTGCGGATTCCATCACATCAACATGATGCTTTACACTATAACAGGTGCCCTCAAGAATGGCTCTATATATATGTGCCTTTGTATGAAACAGAGTGAGCCCTGCTAATATTCCCCGGGCTTTCGGATCCCAAAGAGGGGAGCGTTCCCCTGCGAAGTAGGGTAGAAGCATTAATCCATTCGAACCGGCCGGGATACCTTCTGCCAAATCAGATAATTGCTGATATGCATTAATTCCTTTTTCCTTTTCGATGCTTCGCTCAGAGCTGGCAAATTCATCTCTAAACCATTTTGTGATTGAAGCTGAAGCGGCAGTGCCGCCACCAACGAGATATAATCCATCAACCGGATACAAAACAGTGGTTAAAGAATCGATAAAAACGGGTTGATTTGTCATATGAAATATTTGTATTGTACTGCCGTATGTAATAAATGTGTCACCGTCTCTTCCGCCCATGCTCAAAAGCTCCGCAAGAAAGTCGCCGGTACCGGCAACCACAGGTGTGCCTTCGCATAGCCCTGTTGCTGTAGCAGCCTGATGTGTTACTGTTCCCGCAATGTCATAGGCTTCAATTATATCCGGCAATTGTTTTTTAGAAATACCAACAGCATCGCACATTTCATCATCCCATTGACCTGTTACAAAGCTGTAAAATGGGGAGGTCTCTTTTGCTGTGCTGCGATCTGTCACATATTTACTTGTGAGCTGTGCAATTATAAAGCCGTTTGCGGATAAAATTTTTTCAGTCTTTTTAAACATTTCAGGCTCATTACGTTTAAACCAAAATACTTTCGGTCCAACCGATTGCGTTGATAAGGGGGTTTTTGTGATATCCCAAATTTTTTTTTCACCTATCTGCTCATTAAGTATTTTGATTTCTTCTTCTGTTCTAGTGTCGATTCCGTAAAGAATAGCATTCCTTAATGGTTTCCCGTCTTCATCGACCGGTAGCATACAAGGGAGTATTGCACTAATACCTATTGAAGCTATTGCTCCGGGAAGAATTCCTGATTTTTTTAAAAGATCCTGTGAAACTGTAATAAAATCTCCCCACCATGTTTGCAATGCATCATGCTCAGACCATTCGGGCTTTTTATGTATCACATCATGGGGGCAATAGCTATACGCAACCAAATTGCCTTCAAAGTCTATGATTATTCCTTTTGAACCTTGCGTTCCAAGGTCAAACCCCATGAGATATTTTTTAGAAGACATCATAAGACTCTCTCCTTACTTTAATACAAGCTCTGTTCTAGTGCACCTGAAGTGGCGTACAATTCACGCAGGCGCTCATTTAATAAGTAGAGCTAGTTCCTGCAGTGATATAAAAGTTGTGTTTATCAAATTACTGAGCCCCCGACTTCTATAAGTGGGAATTCACTAGTTGAACGAGTTCACTCATTTTCTTCTTTCAGCAA
>CAYYHH010000255.1:0-3510 GCA_964471645.1 uncultured Oscillospiraceae bacterium | reverse complement strand
AGCACGCTTATGCAGTCCTTGTGTTTTTCTCCTTCAGTCACCCGAAAAACCGCCAGTCCCTGCACTCGCCCACTGGGCTCGGCCTTGCCGGGAGTGTAAATCAGGTAGCCGCTGCTGTGCTCACCTTCTATTTTAAGGGAATTACATTCCGGGTTTGCCCAGTTACGCATCCTTTCCTCAGGATCGGAACCGTTATCGGAAAATTGTATGCGAAACCGCTCTTTGCCGTCCTGCCGGTCATGGATGCGCAGATGCACCACATCGGCGTATTCTTTTTCCACCCAAAAATCCGCGTTCGGGATATGGGGCAGCAGATATCCCGAGAAGGGATAGTATTCTCCCCTGGGGTTTTGATTCATCTTTGCCTGTCACCTCCTTTACAGACTGGCGATGACGGCGGTCACGTACTCCCCCGATACAGTGCCGAAAAAAAATACGTCCAACAGCCCTTTTGCCCGGGCTTCCTGAACCTCGTCTGCCGTTTGGGGGCAGCTGTTTTCATCCACCACAATAGCCAGTTTGCACTGGGGTCGCTCAGCCTTGATAGTGCCGTGCTCAGCCAGCCAGTCCGAAACGGTGTAGGGGGAATAATGGCGCGCCTCAGCCAGCAACACATCCGCCTTAGCAGCAAGGCACGTAACCGAAGTCTTTTTCCCCCGGTCATCCCGAATCACCTTCAGTCCGGGGTCCTGCTCCAGATATTTGCATATGCCTCCTGCCATCAGAGAGTTTGGAATGCTGACCACGATAGTTTTCAAGTGACGCTCACCTCCCTTGCGTCTTAGATTATGAAAAATATTTTTATATCTATGTCCAATAGACAATGTACAATACCTTGCCCATCAAGGGTATTGTAGCAAAAACTAAAAAAAAGCACCCCATGGAAATCCATGGGGTCGGACACAATAATCATAGAAATTTTAGGATCATTGTTGATTAAATCCAAAGAATAAGTAAAATGCCGGAAACTGATATGGTTTAGGCCGGATTTTTAAACAACCAAAATGAATGTCAAAATGAATTCATGAAAAACTATTGACGGTACCTAATTCAAACTTATACCTTTTTTAAATATTCATGATTCCTGCAATAAAATATCCGTAAAGATGGCTGTTGGCAACATTGTTCTTTTCTAAAGCCTGCTTTGCAATATATAAAAGCCCCCTCAAGATGTAATTCTCAAAGGGGGCTTTGGTTGTGTTAAGGTCAGCCGGTATTTTAGTTAGGGTATTACCGTTTATTTAACCAAGTTGATCTTAAAGTATCTGGTTGTGGTTGCAGTGCCGACGGTTCTGGTTGTTTTTACGTAGATGGTAGCTCGGCCGCCCTCATCAAAGGTTATGTTGGCATCGTCTCCCAGCTTGGTATTTTCAAAGCTTCCTTCATATACTTCTAATGCCCCCAACAAAACTGTCACATTGCCGACACTCAAACTTTCTACACCGGAAACAAGGTAAACTGTAAACTCTACCGCCTTTCCTTCTGTGCCATCTTTTCCCGAATCCCAAGTTAAGTCGGTAATTTTTCTTGCCTTACTGTTCTTTATATGGGGTGTTTCTCTGCTGAAGGATGGACTATAGTCTGATGAACTTCCTGCAAAAATCTCTCTATCATCACTGATCTTTATCGCGCCGCTCCTATAAGTAATATTGGGAACATCAATGCCATAAGCATAACCTCCGGCATTTTTAACACTGATATTTAAAGTTCCTCCGTTTAAAGTTAATGAATAACCTTCTATTCCAATACCTGCAAGACCTTTGTCAGCTTCTACATAAATACTGACTGTCACATTGCTTCCAAGGGTTATCGAACTATTGCTGGTTGCGATTCCTATAGTACCGTTATTGCCGCCGATGCCTACATTCTCCGACTTGACATTGATGTTTAGCTCCGCATCGTCACCTGATCCTTCAATTGTGAAAGTATTGAGAATCTGAAGCCCCACAACTTTATCAGTTGTAATTTTATCATCGACATTTATAGTGTTTTTCCCTTGAACTATAATCTTGCTAATGGTAAATGCCATGGAGGCAGGCATGATAATTGCCCCACCATAGTAGCCATTCATGGTTAAGGATTTTGTTCCGTCATCCCAAGATAGTCCAGCCGGCAGGTTTGCCGCATCATTCAAGTCATAATCTGTACCACCTATTTTCATGGTCTTGATGTTGCTTGATTTAATAGTTACGGTTACTTCCCTGGTTGCGCTTTCTCCATTTTTGGTGAAGGTAATGGTAACTATTCCAGTTGCATCTCCTTCAGTAGTTTTCCGGGCCTTGAGTTTTATTGCGCCGTCGCTTATTTCTAAATAAGTACCGCCTGAAGACACTTCATAACTAATGGCTATGCCGCTGTCCGGCGTTTGATCGTCAAGAAGCTTAACAACTGTGGCTGTAACATCAGTGCCGGCTTCTACTGTATTGGCAATTTCCGCTTTATCCGCATATTTTGCTGCTTCGGCATTTAAATTTTTTTGATCATCGCTCTCGTCTAATGTTGTTACTGTTACTACATCGGAATCCCCTTGGTTACCCCCACCTACTACGACCAATTTAAAATCGTATTCCTTCAATGGTTTCAAACCTGTAACGGTAGCCGTAGCCGAGGTCGGATTTAATCCTCCCCCTTGGATTGCTGCATCTGTCCAAACATTTTCACCCTTTGGGGATTGCATTATCTTCACGCTTGTGGCATCTGTTGCTGCTGTCCAGGTAAAGGTTGCGGTGGTGTCGGTAACTGATCCCTCTTCAACTTTGAAATCTGTTATTGGCATATCCTCTTTGATGGTTATTTGGTAATACCTGCCGGAATGTTTTGCATAAACTGTTGCGGTACCCGTTGTTAAGTCTATTGGGGTGTCTGAGTTAGCGATACTGTTACTTCCGTCAAAGCCATCGCTCCATAATTCAGCGACCGGACTATTGCCTGCATAAATATTTTCCCCATTAAGTACAGTATCTTTTGACACACGGTAGCTTATTTCTATGGGGCTTTCGGGTGTGTTTCCATCGTTTCCACCCCAATTAGCGATTCCTTTATAGGCTGCTTTTTCATTTCCTATGAAAGGCATTACTTTACTGATAGCTACTCCATTCTGCTTTTTAGTGTTTTCTACCGTGACATGGATAGATGCTTTGTCTTTAAAATTTATCCTATCTAATAGGGAACCAAGACCTATGCCTTCTACAATATAATCATAAGCGTAAATATTACTTATATTTAAAGTTCCGTTACCCTTTATGGTAACAGTACCAGAAAAATCAAGTGCTGCCATGTAACTGCTATTTATATTGTTAGTTCCTTTTAGCTCCAGGTCAAAGGGGAAACTCTGACCTGATATACGACCTAAATATTTCCCTGTAAAGCCATCCATTGTTAATGTATTGGTAAAATAGCTCCAGTATAAACCTTCAATATAATCGCTATTATAATCTTTACATTTTCCATTTATTAGAGTAATTTGCCCCCCACCACTTATACCAGGGTTATAAGATAACTTCTTATTCG
>CAYYHH010000254.1:0-3516 GCA_964471645.1 uncultured Oscillospiraceae bacterium | reverse complement strand
ATATCAGTTCATCCATATCAGCCACAGACTGATAAAGGTCAGCGATCTCTCCCTGATCTAATTCGCCGATTGAAATATCACCGTCTCCATACTCTTCAAAATCCACGCTGTCGTCAACGGCATTAAAAGATTCCATATATTCGGTATTGACACCATAATCGAGATGAATATCCTTGTACCTTCTCATACCCGTCCCTGCGGGGATGAGTTTGCCTATGATTACATTCTCCTTCAGCCCCAAAAGATTGTCAGTTTTTCCTTTGATCGCCGCATCGGTAAGCACCCTGGTCGTCTCCTGGAATGAGGCAGCTGAAAGGAATGAGTTGGTGGCAAGGGAGGCCTTGGTGATTCCAAGAAGCACCCTCTTAGCTTTGGCAGGCTCCGTTCCCTCTTCTTCCGATATCCGTGAATTGGCTTCCTCAAGCTCGGGGAGGCTGTAAAGCCCTCCGGGCAGCAGGTCTGTGTCCCCTGCTTCTTCGATTTTGTACTTGGACAACATCTGGCTCAGTATTACCTCAACGTGCTTGTCATTTATATCAACACCCTGATTTTTATATACTCTCTGAACCTCTTTGAGCAGATATTGATATACCCCCTCGATCCCGTTCAGCCTTAATATATCGTGAGGATTCAGGGGCCCTTGTGTAATGGCCTCGCCGGCCAATATGAAATCTCCCTTTGATACCCTCATCCTCGATCCGTAAGGAACTACATATACCCTTTCCTCTTCGCCACGGATCTTGACCTCTATCTTGTTGTCTTTTCTTGTTTCGATGGAAACCACCGTACCGTCGGCCTCACAGATCTCTGCCAATCCTTTAGGCTTACGGGCTTCAAACAATTCTTCTACTCTGGGAAGACCCTGTGTGATATCACTGCCCGCAACACCTCCGGTATGGAAGGTACGCATGGTCAGCTGTGTTCCCGGCTCACCTATGGATTGTGCCGCTGTAATCCCCACAGCCTCGCCTATGTTTACAGGCTCGCCTGTAGCCAGGTTGCGACCGTAGCACGTTCCACAGATCCCGTATTTGCTCTTGCATGTCATTACAGATCTGATTGCTACAGATTCGATTCCGGCTTTTTCGATTTCTTCCGCATCCTTTTCAAGAATCTCATGACCTGCTTCAACTATTACCTTACCCTTGCTGTCTGCGATATCCATGAGGGCGGTTCTGCCGATTATCCTGAGCTTCAGGGATTCAATGATCTCTTTTCCGTCGGTGAAAGCTCTGACCTCAATACCTTCGTTGGTCCCGCAGTCGCTCTCCCTGACTATTACATTATGGCTGACATCCACAAGTCTTCGGGTCAGATATCCGGAGTCTGCAGTACGCAAAGCCGTATCAGCCAGGCCCTTTCTGGCGCCGTTTGTCGATGTGAAGTATTCCAATACGGACAGACCTTCCCTGAAGTTGGACGTTATGGGGATTTCTATCGTATATCCCGAGGCGTTGGCCATAAGTCCACGCATTCCCGCTATTTGCTGAATCTGCTTTTTACTTCCCCTTGCCCCCGAGTGAGCCATTACGTACAGGTTGTTCAGAGTGCTCAGGGAGTCCATCAGTGCATTTGCAACATCATCGGTAGCTACGTTCCAGGTCTTCAGGACCCTTTCGTACCTTTCCGAGTCTGACATGAGCCCTTTACGATAGGCAGATTCGTATTTTTCAACCATTTTATTGGCATCCTTTATGATATCCGCCTTTGCCGTCGGGATTTCCATATCCGAAACACTTATAGTGATAGCCGCCATCGTAGAATAATGGAACCCGGTGTCTTTTATATGATCCAATATATTAGCAGTTGCCGTATTTCCAAAGACCCTGTAGCAGCGATCGATTATCTGACCGAGTTTCTTCTTGTCGCAGAGGAAATCAACCTCCAGCGAGTACGGGTCTGCCGTCCTGTCTACAAAGCCCAGTTCCTGAGGTATGTTGTTATTAAATATAAACCTTCCTACCGTTGATTCCACCAGCTTGCCCCTGTCGTCCGGGCTCAGCTTCTTTCTGACTTTGACCCTTGCATGGAGACCGACTACTCCGTTTCTGTATGCCATCAACATTTCATCGTAATCGGCGAAAATCTTCCCGTCGCCTTTTTCTCCCGGCGTGTTTCTTTCTTCTTTTCCCGGGTGGGTCAGGTAGTAGCTCCCCAAAACCATATCCTGGGTAGGTGTTGTAATGGGACTGCCATCTTTAGGGGCCAGTATGTTGTTTACAGACAACATGAGGAATCTGGCCTCCGCCTGGGCCTCAACCGAGAGAGGCACGTGAACGGCCATCTGATCGCCGTCAAAGTCGGCGTTATATGCAGTACAAACGAGGGGATGGAGCTTTATGGCTTTACCTTCCACCAGCACGGGTTCAAACGCCTGGATCCCAAGTCTGTGCAGTGTGGGGGCGCGGTTTAGTAAAACCGGGTGCTCCTTGATTATTTCATCCAGCACATCCCAGACTTCCGGCCTTACCTTTTCGACCATTCTCTTTGCGCTTTTTATGTTGTGTGCGTAGTTATCCTCCACCAACATCTTCATTATAAAGGGCTTGAACAGTTCCAGCGCCATTTTCTTGGGCAAGCCGCACTGATAAAATTTCAGTTCAGGTCCGACTACTATTACGGATCTTCCGGAGTAATCGACCCTTTTGCCCAGCAGATTCTGCCGGAATCTGCCTTGCTTGCCTTTAAGCATATCCGACAGCGATTTAAGCGGCCTGGATCCCGGGCCGGTTACGGGTCTGCCACGCCTGCCATTATCAATCAGAGCGTCTACCGCCTCCTGGAGCATACGCTTTTCATTTCTTACTATAATGTCGGGAGCGCTGAGATCTAAAAGCCTTTTAAGCCTATTGTTGCGATTTATTACCCTCCTGTAAAGATCGTTAAGATCCGAGGTGGCAAACCGTCCGCCATCCAGCTGAACCATCGGTCTCAGATCGGGCGGAATCACCGGGATGGCTTCCAATATCATCCCTTCCGGTTTGTTTCCCGAAATTCTGAGAGCTTCAATAACCTCAAGGCGTCTTACTATACGTATCCTCTTCTGCCCGCTGCTGTCCTTTAAATCGTCCCTTAATTCCGTGGAGAGCTCATCCAGATCTATTCTTGCCAACAGTTCCCTGATCGCCTCGGCGCCCATAGCGGCACGGAATGAATTTCCGTGATCCTCCTTTGCCTGACGATATTGTTGCTCGGTCAGGATCTCTTTGAATGCCAGCTCTGTATCACCGGGATCCAAAACGATATAAGCAGCAAAATACAGCACCTTTTCCAGATTCCTCGGTGAAATGTTCAGCACCAGGCCCATCCTGCTGGGGATGCCTTTGAAATACCAGATATGAGACACGGGAGCCGCCAGCTCTATATGGCCCATGCGCTCTCTTCTGACTTTTGCCTTCGTTACCTCAACTCCGCATCTGTCGCAGATAATACCTTTGAATCTTATTCTTTTATATTTTCCACAGTGACACTCCCAGTCCTTAACAGGGCCGAAGATCTTTTCACAGAAAAGACCTT
>CAYYHH010000253.1:1952-3533 GCA_964471645.1 uncultured Oscillospiraceae bacterium | reverse complement strand
AAAATGCATCATGCATTACTGGATACGGAGACAAAAAATATGAACACAATGCTTATGATATTAGACGGCTTTGGAAAGAGTACCTCAGATAAATGTACCGATGCCATTGCCCTGGCATCCACCCCCAATCTGGATATGCTCTTTGCAGACTGTCCAAACACAACGATAGCCGCCTCAGGTGAATCGGTGGGCCTCCCCGACGGACAGATGGGCAATTCCGAGGTGGGTCATCTTAATATAGGTGCAGGAAGAGTAGTTTACCAGGAATTGACCCGAATAACCAAGGAAATAGAAGAGGGATCCTTTTTTAATAACAGCGAATTGAACACTGCGGTAGACCATGCTTTATCCAGAGGTTCTTCCCTTCATATTATGGGCCTGCTTTCTGACGGTGGTGTCCACAGCCACTTGCAACACCTTTTCGCCTTGCTGGAATTAGCCAAAACAAAAGGTCTTGATAGAGTTTATGTTCACGGCTTTTTAGACGGCAGAGATGTTCCTCCCCGAAGCGCCCGTATATTTATAAATGAATTGATTGGCTTCATGGAAAATAAAAACATAGGGCGTATCGCATCGATTTCAGGTCGGTATTACGCCATGGACAGAGATCGTCGCTGGGAAAGAATACAACTGGCCTATGATGCCCTGACAAAGGATTCCGGCAGACACTTCGCTACCCCTTCAGAAGCGCTTGACCATGCATACGAAGTCGGCGAAAATGATGAATTTGTTAAACCATCTATTATAAATGGGGATAAATTACCTGCCCCCTTGATCGGCGATAATGATTCAATTATATTCTTTAACTTCAGACCGGACAGGGCAAGACAGTTAACGCGTTGTTTTGTTGATGATGGTTTTAACGGATTCGAAAGGGATAAGCGCCCGCAAGGTTTGTGTTTTGTTTGCATGACCCAGTACGATGCCGAAATGCCAAACGTTCTCGTTGCATTTCCCCCCCAGTCCCTTAAAAACACTTTTGGTGAGTATGTTTCCAAATTAGGGTACCGCCAATTGCGAATCGCAGAAACCGAAAAATATGCTCACGTTACATTTTTCTTCAATGGAGGGGTCGAAGCCCCTAACCGTGGAGAAGATCGGCTTCTCATTCCCTCTCCAAAAGTGGCCACCTACGATCTCAAGCCGGAAATGAGTGCCAACGAGGTAACGGATCGCGTCATTGAAAAAATATATGAAAAGAAATACGATTTTATTATTCTTAATTTTGCCAATCCCGATATGGTAGGGCATACCGGCAGAATAGATGCCACAGTAAAAGCCATAGAAACGTTGGATATTTGTGTGGATAAAATAGTTACTGCACTCAGACTGTCAGAGGGTCAGCTGATTCTCACTTCGGATCATGGCAATGCCGATTGCATGCTGGACGGGGACGGCTCTGTAGTAACCGCCCATTCCTCTAATCCGGTACCTTTTTTAGTAATAGCCAATAAACCTGTAACGCTTAAACATGGCGGAATCCTGGCCGATGTGATTCCCACCCTGCTTGATCTGGCAGGTGTAAAAAAACCTTTGGAGATGACCGGCAACAGCCTGATAAAATAGACCCGGGCTCAGTAC
>CAYYHH010000253.1:220-1852 GCA_964471645.1 uncultured Oscillospiraceae bacterium | reverse complement strand
AAAACCTTTGGAGATGACCGGCAACAGCCTGATAAAATAGACCCGGGCTCAGTACTCGGCCCCAGTACCTGACCTTAGTTTTTGGCCTCAGTTTCCAACCTTAGTTCTTGGCCTCAGTTCTCGACGCCTACCCTTGATCCGACTCCGGCATTGAAGTAATGTTTGATCTCGCACATTTCCGTCACCAGGTCGGCCCTGTCGATAATCTCCTGAGGCGCATATCTTCCCGTTAGGATTACCTCTGTACCTTCGGGCTTCAGGTCCAACACGGCCAGAACTTCGTCCGCTTTCAACATCTTGAAGAAAAGGGCAGTGTTGATTTCATCAAAGACAACCATGTCATATTCACCCGAAGTAAGGACTTCCTTCATCCTGGACAAGCCGGCCTTTGCGTTTTCAATATCCACAGGGGAGGGTTCACCTCTTACGAATGACGGCGTACCGAATTGTTCCATCTTGAGCTTTTCAAAATATTGAGGGGCTTTCAGCTCGCTGTAATCCTGGCCTTTCATGAACTGACCGAAAAAAACCCGGTTTCCGGCGCACAGTGACCTTAACGTTATGCCCAAAGCAGCTGTGGTTTTGCCTTTCCCGTTGCCTGTATAAACCTGTATATAACCTTTTTCTATGCTCATATTTATGCCTCCTTGCAGAATATGTTTTATAAATGGTTTTTTTACTTCTTAATTGCCCCGCTTAGGACTCATGTGTGACCTTATTCTCCACCTGTTAATCCGTTCGTTGAAATTTGAGCAGCATGCAAGCCGGCAGTTGAAATTCGGGCAGCATGCAAGCCGGCAGTCCAGCCCGAGCTCCAGGCCCATTGAAGGTTCCATCCGCCGCATTTCCCGTCAATATCCAATATTTCGCCCGCAAAGAATAGTCCGGGCACCAATCTTGATTCCAGACCGGCGGCATATATCTCATTGCTGTTTATCCCCCCGGCTGTAACCTGAGCCTCTATCCAGCCCTTTGTTCCTTTTATCCCTATTCTGTGATCCTTCAACTGCCCGGCCAGGCTAAGCATCTTCGATTCTTCGACCTCTTCGATTGGTGAATCCGCTCTGATTTCGGAAAGCTCCAGATAGACAGGGATTAATTTTTCGTTTAGCATCCCCTTGAGCAATGCCTCCGCACACCTTCCCTCCAGCGACGCTTTTCTGGCCTTCATCATATTCAGCATTTCGCTTTGGGAATAATCCGGAAAAAGGTCGATTCTCACGTGATACTCTTCAGGCCTCTCCCCTAAATATCTGCTCAGATCAAATATACATATCCCTGATAGGCCATCGCCTGTGAACTGAATTTCCCCGGCTTCCTGTGCAATAATATCCTCTCCCCTAGCAAGGATGGCAAGGCCTTTTGCCCTTACCCCTTTTAATTTTTCACTAAACCTCTCATCAGACACTATCTGCACTAAAGCGGGTAAAGGCCTTGTCAAACTGTGGCCCAAACTTTTGGCAAAGCCATAGCCATCCCCTGTCGAACCAAATTTGTGGCCTGCTTTGCCGCCTGTGGCGGAACAAAAGCTCGACGAACAGGCCGGTTTCAGGGATGCTCGGCCCCGGCATACCGCCATGTCCTGCGAACGGCTCTCTTCTCTGATGAAGAAGCCCGTGAGGGCGTATGAAG
>CAYYHH010000253.1:0-210 GCA_964471645.1 uncultured Oscillospiraceae bacterium | reverse complement strand
GCTTTGCCGCCGGTGGCAATGATTACCTTTTCTGCTTCTCTGCACTCGCGCTCAGTTTCCACAATGAACATCTTGTCTTTTTTTTCGACCTTGGACACCGCTGCATTCAGCACTATTTCTACTCCTTGGTGTTTAAGTTCATCCCATATTGCCCCCGAAACACAACTGCCCTGCTCCGAGTAGGGATAAAGCCTTCCATCAGACTCTTCT
>CAYYHH010000252.1:1441-3533 GCA_964471645.1 uncultured Oscillospiraceae bacterium | reverse complement strand
CAGATGGCCGATTATATTAAAATTGTTTCGCAATTATGATATAATCAAAATCTGATAGGTTCTGCTTAACAAATTGCCTTTTCGACAGGCAATAAATAAAGTTATAAAAACAAATCCATAAGTGTGACGGAGGCTATCCGCAAATGAAGAAGATATTGACTGAATTTCTTGAAATGTGGGATTTTGATCGGGATGAAATTCAACACTTGTATCCCTATTGGGAGAATATAACTGAACAGGTAGGGCTGACTGAAGAGGATCTCAGGTTTGCAATGGATGTATGGATACCTCAGCATTGGGACATAAGCCTTGAGGGGGTAAGGTTGTGCATCGGCGCCTACATGAGGGAACTCATAGAAATAGGGAGGCTTAAGAGCTATAAAGACAACGGGGTGAAAGTGCTCTATGGGGTTTCCCCCAGCTTGATTCCCTCCTATAGGGCAGTGAAAATGGCCGGAGGCGATGATGTTGCGGTCATGTATCCGGATTTTTTGATGGCCATCGTATTAGGGGGCTTTTTTAATAAACTTTCCCTTCTCAGCGAGGATGATTCGCTGCTGAGTGAACGCTGCAGACATTGTGCGCTAAACCGCGCCAGGATAAATTCCTCCATGCACCAGATCATTCCTTCCCCAGATGTAATATGGACTTGGAAACTTTTCTGCGATGAGGCCGCAAAGACCGAAGAACTGATCCAATGTATGTCAGGGAACAAATGGAACTACATAGCTAGCGGTATTCCGCGGGATGCAGAGTTGGGAAAAAGGGAAGATGAAGACCCTCAACGCATTGCCTATCTGGCGGAGCAATTACGGGAGGGACACCGGGACATTGCCAAGATAATGGGAATAGATATAAAAAACAAGCATATGTATGGCGCACTAAAAGAATACTCAGAATGGACAAGGAAACTGAACCGATTGACACAACTTGTTGCCAATACCGACCCACAACCCATAGGCGGAAACGAATTGGCCTTGTTTGGGACGATTATAAGCCTGACATTCAATAGCGGGCTTGGCTATTTTGAGAAAGCTGTGGATCGGATAATCGAGGAGGTAGAATCCCGCATCGGAGCGGGTTTCGGTATCCTGCCTAAAGGATCGCCTAAGATGGGTTGCCATTTTACCCCTCTTTGCGTGCCTTGGGTAGATCGACTATTTCGAAATAATGGGGTGGCGATTTCTTTCAGCAGCCACATTTCCTTCTTCAAAAGATCTTTTATGCCTTTCGACTACGGGGATCCTTATAAGATGGCGGCGCAGCTTTGGCTGAGACATCCGAATAGCGTAAACCTGGGCTATCACATTCAGCTTATGGTTGAAATGTTAGAGGAATATAAAATTGATGCTATGCTTTACGGGTTTTTCTCCTTCGACCGATGGCTTGGATCATATCAGAGCATGGTATTAAAGGAGATCGAAGCGAAAAGCGGAGTAAGACATTTCTACATAGAAGGGGATTTTTGGGAAGACAGGAACTATAAAAAGGCAGATCGGAAAGGGCGTATGGAAAGTATTGCTTATTTTTTAAAATCCAATAAAATGTTCACGAATACGGATTACTCCGACTGACAGAAATTAATGACAATATTTAAGGATGGTTGGTGAAGGTATATTGGCACGGAGCAAAGCTATCAGCGATAGGGCGGAAATAATAAGAACCGGCATGGAGATTCTGGAAAAAGAAGGTATCAAGGCATTATCCATACGGAGAATAGGGTCCGGATTGAACGTCTCGGGAATGACCCTTTATAACTATATAGAAAATATAGATGAGGTAAAACGTGAGATTATCCTGGAAGGATTCCGGAAACTTTATAAGGAAGGCTACGCATCGCTTTTGGCAGTTAAAAGACATGGAAGGGCTATAAGCACTGAAGAGGGATGCAAAGCGCTGGCCGAGGTTTTGTATGATTTTGGGATAAACCACAGCCATCTGTTTCAACTTATGTTCTGCAGCCACGAAGGAAGATTCCGTAAAGATGCGGAGATTGCACCTTTTTATGGCTTCTTCCACAACCATCTGTATAAGCCCAAAGGGGATAACGGCAATGACGAACACAACAGGGCACTGAACATGCTGGACAATA
>CAYYHH010000252.1:0-1431 GCA_964471645.1 uncultured Oscillospiraceae bacterium | reverse complement strand
ATTTCAAACGGGCTTATTCATGAACATATCATAGGTGTCGGATCGTATTCAAGGGAGGCTTTTATTGCCTATATAAATGAATTTGTAAATAAGATGTTCAAACAGGATCGATGAGAGGAAACGGCAGGTCAACATGTGCATTCGCTTGCAGCAGGGTTTAAATAGGCTCTGCTTTGAAAAAGCCAATGGGGACGATGAGTTCTTGCGTTCAATCAACAACAAAGGTCCATTGGAATTTATCGATGAATATACTTTTAAACTCTATAGGGATCACAGATTAAGAAAAACAATCCATCATGCTTACGAAAACAGCCCATACTATAAAAAATCTTTTGATAGTTGTGGGATTTCACCGGGAGATGTACAGACGATTGAGGATCTGCATAAATTGCCCTTTACTACCCCGGAGGATCTTAGTAAAAACAGCTATGGGTTTCTTTGTACCTCCCAAGGCATGCTGGAAAAGCAAGTGACCTTTTACAGCAGCGGCACCACAGGTTTAAAAAAGAAGGTTTTCTTTTCGGCGAGTGACGTGGAAGAAATCCTTCAATTTTTATCGACGGGAATGAGAACGGTTACAGATGCGGAATCGAAAATCTACATTATGCTTCCAAACACCCAAGGCAGGGGTATCGGGAATCTTTTGTCCGGTGCGCTTCTGGCTGCGGGCATGCACCCTGAGGTAGGAGATCTGGAGTGGTCGTCGGAACGTCATTTAGAGGCTATAAAAAAACATCAGCCTGAGGTGATTTTTGGAAACGCGCGCTCTATATTTCGATTGACACAAGAAATGCGCAGTAAAAACGATTTGTCGGCTTTGAACGTCAAGACCCTTTTTCTGACAATGGAACACGTTTCGGAATCTGCGCGTCAGTGGATGGAACGCTGGTGGGGGTGTCCGGTTCGCATGCATTATGGACTTGCGGAAATGGGCTGGGGACTTGCGGTTGAGTGCAGCGGCAAAAAATATCACTATAATCAGTTAGGGGTGATAGCAGAGGTAATAGATCCGGTTACCGGTGCGACGCTTCCCTCGGGATATGAGGGGGAGTTGGTTTTCACGACATTGAATCGTGAAGCTATGCCCTTGCTCCGCTATCGCAGCCATGACTTTGCTTCAATTTATAATGGGAAGTGCGGCTGCGGACAATCCATTGATGGAATCGGATATGTGAAAAAACGGTCGGAATCGGTGATCATGACCCCCGATGGCTATGAAATTACACCTGCCCTCCTGGACGAATGGGTATTTCGCTCCGGCAGTGTCATAGACTACCAGGTGGAATACCATGAAGGGTCAATAGATGGAAGTTTAAGTTTTAAAATTGAAATGGCAGGGGCAAACTCTGAGGATGTCAGAAAAACGGAAGAGCACATCAGGCAATTGTGCACGGGCCACCTTAAAATGGGTCATCCCAAGATAGATTATGT
>CAYYHH010000251.1:0-3538 GCA_964471645.1 uncultured Oscillospiraceae bacterium | reverse complement strand
GGATGCTAGTGTTATTACTTCCCAGGTAACGGGGATTAGCTATTTGGAGCATTTTACAACACAGTTTCCATTTGCCGCACTGAGCGCTATATTGTCCACGATATTGTATGTAGTTTGTGGATTTGTAATTTAGTCAACAAATTTCAGAAAGAAATTTACTTTATTGAGAGGACAATAGAATGAAAATGGATCAATATAAAACACCCCTATTTGATGCAATTAAGAATTATATTGATGATGATATCACCCCATTCCACATTCCATCTCACAAAATGGGGGCAGGAGTAAATCCAAAATGGAAAGACTTTGTGGGTGAACAAATCTTTAAAATGGATATATGTGAGGTGCATGGACTGGACGATATTCACCAACCGGAGGGCGTTATACAGGAATCACAAATGCTGGCAGCAGATGCATGGGGTGCTGATCAAAGTTTTTTTCTTGTTAACGGTACATCCGGTGGAATAATTTCATCTATTTGCACAATAGCTTCAGAGGGGGAAAAAATTATTGTGCCAAGAAATGCACACAAATCCGTAGTGTTTGCATTGATCATAAGTGGTGCAAAACCAATCTACATTTCTGCGGAAATTTATAAGGAAAAGGGGATTGTGGGAGGATTTGATCCAAATAAATTGAGGTTAATATATGAAAAAAACAAGGACGCAAAGGGGGTATTCTCTGTGAGCCCGACCTACCACGGAGTTTGTAGTGATATGAAAAGCCTAATTGATATAACGCATAATTATGGTGGAACATTTATTGCGGATGAAGCCCATGGCAACCATGTTTATTTTAATGAGAAGTTATCCAAAGGGGCATTAGAGTTTGGCGCTGATATATCATGCCAAAGTATTCATAAAATGTGTGGTTCATTGACCCAAAGTTCAATGCTACACACTAAAGGGAATAAAGTTGATTTAAAAAAGCTGAAGTTCAATTTACAGATGATGATGAATACAAGTCCTTCATATTTACTTGAGGTATCCCTAGATCTTGCAAGAAGCTATGTAGCAACTGTGGGTCATGATATACTGGATGAATTGATAGACTTGGCTTCAATGGCGCGTCAAAGGATTCAGCAGATTCCGGGAATAGAAATTCTAGGTGATGAGGTGGTAGGAAATGCAGCTATAGCTGACTACGACCCTATAAGGCTTATTATTTCTGCAAGGAATCTTGGCATAGAAGGATATGAATTGTATGAAATCTTAAGAAATGATTATAAAATTGAAGCTGAATTTGGAGATTATTTTTATGTGTTGTGTATTATGGGCCTAGGGACTAAGAAAGAGCATGTATTGAAATTAGTGGATGCGCTCAAGGATATTTCCCGAAAGCATGTGAGGGCTATTAAACATTTAACATGGGAAGAAGAGTTGCCACCAATACCCCATATGTTCATGTCCCCGCGGGATGCATATTTTAGGGAAAGCGAAAAAATTCCATGGAGGGAGGCTAAAGGTAGAATTTCCGCCGAGATGATTGTCCCGTATCCGCCAGGAATACCTACGATTTGCCCAGGGGAAATTGTTACTGATGAAGTCTGGGATTTCTTGAATAATCAAAAAGAAAAAGGGAGACATCTTCATGGGCCCGAAGGTGGAGTACTGAATGAATTGAGTATAGTAAAAGGTGAGTAGAATGAGCGGTGATACTTTTTTTTCATTACCATATTCTAAAAGAATTAATAGAATTGATTTTGCTGTAGCGGGGGTGCCTTTTGATACACTGGCTACAGCTAGGATTGGAGCAAGTCTTGGCCCTGATGCAATAAGACAAGTATCAGGAAGCCTCGGTTATAACCGAGGTTTATGTCTGGATGTAAAAAATCTTGTAAATGGATGTGATTTTGGAGATTTTGAAATTAATAACGGTAACACATACAAAACATTCCCGTTAATTACACAGCAACTCGGGGAGTTGCTTAAAAATAGTATTATTCCAATTGTCATAGGAGGGGATCATTCGATTGCATTTCCGGAGCTTATGGCATACAAAAAACAATATGGAAAAACTGCGATTGTTCATTTTGATGCACATTCGGACACGGGATATAACCCATATGATGCGAGTGCACCCTATAATCATGGGACGCCATTTCTCGATGCGATAAATAATGAATGTATATTAACGGATAATTCTATTCAAGTGGGTATGCGCGGTTATTTAGTAACGGAGGATAACCATAAATTTGCAAAAGACTCCGGAATGACTATGGTTACAGGAAATGAGATGCATAAAATAGGCATCGAAAAAACTGCGGAGATTATTAATAAAGTGACAGGCAGCAGTCCGTTGTTTGTTACTTTCGATATAGACTTTTTAGATCCTGCTTACGGACCCGGAACGGGCACACCTGAAAATGAAGGGTTCAGTACGTGGGAGGCTATACGGCTTGTCAGAAGCCTAGCCGGGAAGACCATTGTCGGATTTGATCTGGTCTGTTGTAATCCGAATTATGATAAAAGTCAAATCACGGCTTATGCAGCAGCGGCGATTATATATGAATTTATTTCTTTGATAGCCTTCAAAAAAGGACAGGAAGATAAAAAATGAGTAAATGTTTATGTGAGAATATGCCATACTTTTTTGGACCAGGTACATTCCAAAACCTGCCGTATGGGAAAGAGGTGGATGAAGGACATGACTTTGCAGTTTTTGGATTGCCGTTTGATACAGCGGCAGTAGGGCGGGGAGGAGCAAGATTTTCACCTGCCGACATAAGGCATCACCCATCATATAACTCGGGATTAGAATTTAACAGCCTTTTAAAGGTCATGGGCACAGAAGCACAAGGTGTGGATTTGGGTGAGTCAGATATAAGGATGGGATATACTGAATCTACATTACCCATTATTGAAGAATTTGTTTTGGGTGTAATAAAATTTGGAGCGGTTACAATCGGTATGGGAGGGGGGCAGATTGTAACACTTCCGGAATTGCGGGCAATGAAAAAAAAGTATGGGACAGTTGCCCTAATACATTTGACTGCAAAAGGAAGTGTAAGTGATTCTGAAGAGTTGTATGATGACAGCAATGCAATAAGAAATGCAATTAATGAAAATTTAATTTCCACAGCGAATTCTGTACAGATTGGATTACGTAAGCAATATTGTGAAGATGGGGATATCTTATTTTCAAACAGTAAAGGAATACAAACTATATTCATTGAAGATTTTCCTGAGCAGAGCTATTTGAAACCGGAAAAACTGGGACTTGAAAATCTAATAAATGATATATTGGAACTGACCGGAGACATTCCTTGCTTTATATCATTGGATATGAATTTTCTTGATCCAGCAAATGCACCTGGGGTAAGCATGCCTGTACCTGGAGGCGCAGATACATATACTCTTAGGACACTAATAAGAGCGTTGACGGTAAAAACAAATATGATAGGTTTCGATATTGTTGGGATGGTCCCGGCATATGATGTGGGAGAAATAACTGCGCAGGTTGCTGATAGCGTAATAAGCGATGTTATTTCCGCAATATGTCTTAAAAAAAGAAGGTAATATATATGTACAATTTAGGT
>CAYYHH010000250.1:0-3561 GCA_964471645.1 uncultured Oscillospiraceae bacterium | reverse complement strand
AAAGATCCGGGTGGACCATGAAAGAAAAGACGGAAACTACTTACGATATGTATGATGAAGATTCCGCCATAGACCTTGGCAGAATCGGTGCGGCATTGCTAAATAAACTTTGGGTAATCATCCTGGTTGGCGTGTTGACGTCCACCGTTACATTTTTTTATGCAAAAGCTACTCATATCGACAATTATGTTTCAAGCACGACGCTCGCATTTACGACCACCAGCCGGATTATCGAAAAAGATGAAGATGGCAATGAGATCGACAGGTTAACCGAAAAAAAACCTTACACAGGTAAGGATGTCGAGAGATACCAGTTCTTGCTCAAAAGCGATGTTATGGTTCAGAAGATTTTCACTGCTTTAGAGGGGAAGTATACGAAGCTCGAGATTGAAAAATCACTTTCCGTGAGCAGCTCACCCATCACAGGGATTTTTATAATCAACGTGACGAGCACCGATGAGGAATTTTGCAGGCAAGCCATCGACTTTATAATATCAATCTTTCCCGACTACTTAAAGAGCTTTGACACAAGCCTTGGGATTGATGTAATCAAGTATCCAAAGTCGCCGAGCGTTTCAAACGAAAGCAAGGCAGGAGAAAAAGCTGTTTACGGTTTTATTACAGGCGCGGCGCTGATTATTTTTATTATTTTGACAACCGAGGTTTTAAGCGAAACGGTGAAGGAAATAGAAGATATCAGGAGCAAGACAAACATTAAATTCCTGGGCGCAATTCCTGCCATTGAGGGCGATAAGAAACGTGGGCGCCATAAAAAACAAACCGGATTGATACTGGCGGGCGAAAACAAGGTTAGTTTTTCATTTGTAGAAAGTTTTAAGGCGATAAGAACGAAAGTTGAAGGCATTGCTGCTGAAAAGGCATACAAGCTTTTCGTCATAACAAGCACGTTCGAAAACGAGGGCAAAACGACAGTGGCAATAAACCTTGCCTGTGCTCTTGCGCAAAAGGGGAAGTCTGTGTTGCTCGTCGACTGCGACTTGCGCAAACCTTCGATTATGCGCACAGCCGGGATAAAAGATGACGAAAAAAACGGTTTGATACAAATCATTAAAGGCGATTCCACCTATGGGGAGGCCATAAAATTTGCGAAGCCACTCGGTATATTTATTCTGCCAAGTGGCGGTGTATCTTCAAAATCAACGGAGGTATTGGATGCAGATGTCGTTAAGGAAGTGTTCAGAAAGGCTGCGGCTGAGTTCGATTTTGTTATTATCGATACCCCCCCAGCGCATGTCGTCGCAGACTGCCTTGTTGTGGCGCCTCTCGCGGATGCCCTGATTTACACAATTAAGAGAGACTACGCAAAAATCAGAGAAATCAATGAAACATTGGAAGAAATCGCGTCGGCGGACATTGATATTGTCGGTTCAATCTTAACTATGAGCAATCAAGAAGGCTCGGGGAAATACTTTTCCCGGCGAGGCGGACTTTATTATTATTACCGACACCGTAAGGGCTACTATAAAGAGAATTATGCTTACGGTTATGAACCGAACGATGTCAAAAAGCAGCCATAAGTAAAAAGTTCTCATCACACTTATCTTAAACCTTCGGTGCGGTTGACTGCGAAAAAGATGCAAGACTTTTCACCCGCCGTTATTACATTTTATATTTAGGAGACACAATCTTGGAAGAAAAACCAGAGAAAAATAGGATCGAAGAAAGCTTTTCCTCGGCATTCCTTGTTCGATTTGCCGGTGTGGTTTTCAAAAAGCTGTGGATTTTAGCCGCTGTAGCGGTGATTTTCGGTACTTGCTTTTACCTTGTCACAAAGGTACTTTATGTTGAGGAGTATCGGTCTAAAACCGTTATCGCTGTCACCCAAACCACATATATTACAGGTTTTGATAAGGATGGTAATGAAATCAGGGTTGTTTCAAAACAAAATATTTATGATGAGAATGACGCTAACAAGTACCAGATGCTTTTAAAAAGCGACCATATTACCGGCAAAATAAGCAAAGCACTCGTCGGCCAATACACGCAATACACGCGGCAAGAGATTGCCCGATCGTTGCTGCTTACGAAAGCACAAACATCAGGTATATTTACCGTTGAGGTTGCCAACGAAAACGAGCATTTTTGCAAGGAAGCAATCAATGTTATAAAAGAGGAGTTCCCGGAATATCTCAAAAGCTTTGACCCGAGCCTTGGCGTTGTTGTTATTAATGATCCGCAAAAACCTGTAATAAGCAATAAATACGAATCAGCAAAAATGGGTTTACTGGGCTTCTTTATAGGTGCCTTACTTGTTGTACTAATATTATACATATCCGAGGTGGTCAGAGACACCATTAAAACAGCTGAAGATGTCCGTTACAGGCTGAGCATCAAGGTTCTGGGCACAATGCCGACAATCGAGCATTACAGGCGTTTGTTTAGCAACAAAAAGCTCATGCGCTGTCCTATCTTGACCAACGAAAACAAGGTGAGCTTTTCCTTTATCGAAAGCTTTAAAGCAATCAGAACTAAAATTGAAAACAGTGTAGATGGCAGCGGTAACAAAGTGTTTGCGGTAACGAGCACCTTTGAAAACGAAGGCAAGACGACGGTAGCGGTCAATTTAGCGAGCGTTCTGTCGCAGAAGGGCAAATCTGTTCTCATCATCGACTGTGATCTGCGCAAGCCTTCGGTTATGCGTATGGTGGGCATAAGGGAAGACGGTAAGAACGGCGTGATCCAGGTTGTGAAGAAGCAAGCGACATGTGCCGACTCGATAAAATATGTGAAGCCTCTCGGGTTTTTTGTTTTACCCAGCGGAGGGACAACCAATAAGTCGACCGAGATTGTCGGCGCTGCCGAGTTTAAGGAAATGCTTGAGCGGGTTCGTAAAGAATTTGATTATGTCATTCTCGACACACCGCCCGCACATGTTGTATCGGACTGCCTTGTTCTTGCCCCGCTTGTCGATTCACTGATTTTTACCATTCGGGCCGATTATGCCAGAACCAAGGACATCATCCTTACCATTGAGGAACTTGAAACGACTAATGTGGACATTATCGGTTCGGTCCTGACCATGGTAGATGAAAAGGACTCGAACAGTTATTTTTCGGGCTGGGGAGGGTCGGATTATTACCGCCGACGCAAGGGGTATTACAGCGGCTATTATAAAGCCGAAACGAAAGGTTTAATTGAATCGGAGAAGATGAAAACCGGGCATGAGTAACGAACCGCCGACTTTTACTTTAATGAATGATGATGTAAAAAGAGTCTGCAAGACTTTTTCTAAAATGTTTGGAGGACATAAAAATGCAAGAAGATAAAAAAGATATGAAACTCGCTGTTCTGATTGACTCGGACAATGTTTCGTACAAATATGTCAAGGCAATGATGGACGAAATCGCCCTTTACGGCTTGCCGACCATAAAAAGGATATACGGTGACTGGACAACATCGACGGGGGCGGGCTGGAAGACGGTTTTGCTCGATAACGCCATTACACCCATTCAGCAATACAGTTACACCACGGGCAAAAACTCAACCGATTCCGCCATGATTATTGACGCAATGGACCTGTTGTACAGTGAGCGGGTTGAT
>CAYYHH010000249.1:2352-3567 GCA_964471645.1 uncultured Oscillospiraceae bacterium | reverse complement strand
CATCCTGTATATAAGGAGTGCAAGGTTACCTGTGCATGCGGAAATGAATTCGAGACAAAGTCGACGAAGGAAGAGCTGAGATTGGATGTATGCTCTGCTTGCCACCCATTCTTTACGGGCCAGCAGAAATTTATCAACCGTGGCGGCCGTGTCGAAAAGTTCAAGAAAAAGTTCAACATCGAATAGGGATCAAAAAACCGGAAACTTGCATTTTCCGGTTTTTTTAAAACGGCATAGATTGCACGATAAGAATGCAAATATAAGCAGGAAAGCCGGATTGACAGATATATTTATGAGACAGGATATGCAGGAAAAAGGGAAATGTCTTTTAGATAATCTATGACATAAGGTTCGTGATCATAATATAATGGGTATGATTATAATACCAAAATTGCACCTGAATTGCCTGAAGCTCAGGTAATTAAACATTAATTGTCTGAATTGCAGGAACAGAATAGAAGTCGACTTAACGGGAGTTGAAAAAGGATGTTTGACAAACTAGATTTCATGGAAAGCAAATACAGCGAGATGGCCCTTAAGGTCTCAGATCCCGCCGTTATTGCAGACCAAAATCAGTGGCGGGTATTGGTCAAGGAAATGTCTGATATGGAGCCCATAATAAATAAATACAAAGACTACAAGAAGGCTAAGGATGACATAGCTTCATCCTTGGAATTGCTTGAAGACGGCAGCACCGACGATGAATTGCGGGAGCTTGCGAAAGAGGAGCTTTCCGGAGCGGAAGAGTTGCTTGAGGTTTACAGTGAGGAGCTGCGGATACTGTTGCTCCCCAAAGATCCCAACGACGATAAAAACGTCATCATGGAGATCAGGGCCGGTACCGGCGGGGAAGAAGCCGGACTTTTTGGCGGTGATTTGCTCAGGATGTACATGCGCTATGCGGAACGCCGCAACTGGAAAACCGAAATAATGGATATCAATGAGACCGGTATAGGGGGCATTAAAGAAGCAGTGATTCTCATCAAGGGAAAGGGTGCTTATTCAAGGCTGAAATACGAAAGTGGTGTGCACAGGGTGCAGCGGGTGCCTGAAACCGAATCCAGCGGCAGGATCCATACATCCGCGGCAACCGTTGCGGTTTTGCCTGAAATCGATGATGTAGAAATTGAAATAAATCCAAACGATGTCAGGGTGGACGTATATCGTTCATCGGGGAATGGGGGCCAGAGCGTAAATACCACCGACTCTGCGGTT
>CAYYHH010000249.1:0-2342 GCA_964471645.1 uncultured Oscillospiraceae bacterium | reverse complement strand
TTTACACACGAACCTACCGGTATAGTTGTTACGTGTCAGGATGAAAAATCACAGCTGAAGAATAAAGAAAAGGCTTTCAGAATATTGAGGGCAAAGCTGTATGACATAAAGACCCAGGAACAGAATAAGGAAATTTCCGAGACCAGAAAGAGTCAGGTTGGCACGGGAGATCGCAGCGAAAGAATCAGAACCTACAATTTCCCCCAGGGGCGTGTTTCGGATCATAGGATCGGCATGACCATATACAAGCTGGATTATTTCCTGGACGGTGAAATTGACGAAATTGTAGATGCTTTGATAACCTCTGATCAGGCTGAAAAGATGAAGAAAATGTAATGCAAACCAAGATATTTGAAATAATAGAAATAGATGACCGATCGACGGATAAACTGAAGGAAGCCGCCACGATTTTGCGAAATGGAGGATTGGTGGCTTTCCCCACGGAGACTGTCTACGGGCTCGGCGCTGATGCTATGAACGCCGAAGCCGTTGAGAGAATCTACCTTGCCAAGGGAAGGCCGTCGGATAACCCGATAATAATCCACATTGCCGGTGCCGATATGCTCAGTATATTGACCTCCTCCGAATCGGAGGACATGCATGTTCTGGCGGAAAGGTTTTGGCCGGGCCCGTTGACGTTGGTATTGCCCAAAAGGCCTCAGGTGCCCGACGTTACCACAGGTGGATTGTCCACCGTAGCGGTTCGCATGCCGGATAACCCAGTTGCTCTTGAACTGATCAGAAAATCGGGTTGCCCTGTGGCTGCACCCAGTGCTAATATTTCGGGCAGGCCCAGCCCCACAAAGGGAGAACATGTCATTGTGGATCTCTCCGGCAGGGTAGATGCTATAATATTAAGCGGTGACTGCAGTGTGGGAATCGAATCTACAGTACTGGATTTGACCGGCAATCTACCGGTGGTTTTGCGTCCGGGCATAATTACCCCGGAGCAGCTCACCGATGTCCTCAGGAAAAAAGTGGTCGTCGATCCCGGAGTTTTGGCCCAATCCCAATATGACGGAACAGCATATGATGAACCTCCCAGGGCCCCGGGTATGAAATACACCCATTACGCACCCAAAGCGGAGATGATCATCCTGAACGGCGAAAGACATGATGTCATAATTGGAATGAATAAAATGCGTTCCGAGGCTGAGGCCGAAGGTAAGAAGGTGGGTATAATCCTGTTTGAAGAATCTGAGCCGGAGAAGGCCGCTCACGGTTTTTTTGCCAGGTTGAGAGAATTAGACGAGGAAGGGGCAGATATAATACTTGCCGCAGCCCTCAACAGCCGGGACTCCGTAGGGCTGGCCGTTATGAACCGCATGCTCAAGGCGGCGGGCTATAAAATGATAAATGTTTAAACCGAATGAAATGATTCAGGTGCATATGATGTTAAACTTGTGATGATGAATAAGAACTGTTAAAGAGCTGATTGAAATGGGATAAGGAGGAGTCATGAAACTGGCATTGGCTGCCGATCACGGCGGATTTGAGCTGAAGGAGCAGATAAAAGAATATTTGAAAAAGCGAAATGATTTGGAGCTTTATGATCTAGGAACCGATAGCAATGAATCGGTGGATTATCCCGTATTTGGGAGGGCATGCGCCGAGATGGTAGCTTCAGGCAAAGCGGATAAAGGGATAGTGTTTTGCGGCACAGGCATCGGTATCTCTATCGCAGCCAATAAAATAAAGGGGATACGATGTGCTCTGGCTACGAATGTATTTATGGCTGAAATGAGCAGAAAGCATAACGATGCAAATATGCTGGCTTTAGGCGGGAGGGTGCTGTCCGCCGGGGAAGCTGTTGCTATCATAGATGTTTGGCTGTCAACGGAATTTGAAGGCGGTCGTCACCAGCGCAGGGTAGACCTTTTGGAATGTTAATATTCTGCAATACCCAATAGTGTCAACGATTATAGGATTTGCTGCTTTTGGGTATCGGAGTAATAATTAATAATAAGGCAAAAAAAGGAGAAGGAAATGGGAAATGTATATGTATTCGATCATCCGTTGATCCAACACAAGCTGGCGATTTTAAGAGACAAAAACACCAGCACCAAGGATTTCAGAGAATTGGTAAAAGAGATTTCTATGCTCATGACCTTTGAGGCGACCAGGAACCTTCCGTTAAAGGAAGTGGAAATCGAGACTCCTATGTGCAAAGCTCCGATGTGCATGCTCCAGGGAGAAGATATAGCCATCGTTCCGATTTTGAGAGCCGGGCTGGGAATGGTAGAGGGCATGCAGGCCCTTGTACCTAATGCTAAAGTCGGTCACATAGGCCTTTACAGGGATCCGGGTACTCATTGTCCCATCGAATATTATTGCAAACTTCC
>CAYYHH010000248.1:0-3570 GCA_964471645.1 uncultured Oscillospiraceae bacterium | reverse complement strand
GTGCAGCCCGGCTCAACATTTAAAATGGTTACTGCCACTGCGGCTTTGGACAGCGGGTTGGATCCGACGCGAAAGATTCGTGACGGCGGTGCCGTCCGTGTCGGAAACAGGACATACGGCTGCATCGTATGGAATATGTATGGAGGCAATCACGGATATCTGAATCTTTACGAGGCTATCGAAGTGTCCTGCAATTACTACTTTTTCGATATAGCTACCGGCAGGGATTTTTATAGGGGTGCATCCCTCGGCCTCCGCGATAAAATGGGCATTGAGAAAATTACCCACTATGCGGAACAGTACGGATTAGGACTGCCGACGGGAATAGAGATTGCAGAAACTGTAGTTGCGGTGCCGACTGAGGCCCGTAAAATGTCTGCCACGAAAACCTATTTAAGAAATGTTCTCATAGGCAGGGCCGAGATGTACTTCGACAAGCAAACCGTTGATAATAAAGAGCTGCTGATGAAGCAAATCGATACTATAGTGGGCTGGACTGAAGAGAATCCCAGCAGAAACACATTATTGGGACGGTTGGCCAAACTGGGAATAAAAGAAGACATGGTGGAAACAGTAGGTGATTTATGCAAATTCACTTATTTCAATGAGGCAAAATGGACACTCGGCGATGAGTTGAATATATCCATCGGGCAGGGAGAAAATGCCTATACCCCCCTTCAGATGGCTAACTATGTGGCAACGATAGGAAACAAAGGCGTGCGCAATAAAGTGAGCCTGTTATACGCCGTTGAAAAGCAAGGCAGGGTAGAAAAAGAGCCGGGAACTCCAATTGACATCGATAATGAAAAAATTCTCAAGGATATAATTGAAGGAATGCGCAGGGTTGCTCATGGAAGCAGAGGCAGTGCCAGAACTTTCTTTGCCAATTTTCCCGTTCAGGCAGCTGTTAAGACAGGTACTGCGGAAAGGGCGGGTAAAATACATCTTGCCGATGAGGTGGAATATCTTAAAACCCACCTGAAACAGATAAATTCAGGGATTACCTGGGAACAGGTCGAGGCCGAAATGAACAGGTTGCTCAAGGATTATCCCGATGTGTATAAATCGGAAAATACGGCATCAAGGCAAGCCGTGCTCAACCTTTCGAGGGGTAAGGTCACAACCACTACCATAGACAGGTTTAAGGACGATTATGACAATTTTTCATGGTTTGTGGCAATGGCGCCGGCCGATGATCCCAAAATAGCCGTAGCGGTGCTGCTTTTTCAGGGCGGAAGCGGCGGATATGCGGGTCCTGTGGCCAGGGAAGTCATAGGAAAGTATCTGGAACTGGACAAGGAATATAAGGATTATGATATGAATACTATTGATACTGAATAGGGTATTTGTTACTGTTCACTCCTTGTAATTGAAATGTATCTTAATTACAAAGGAACGGTATGATTATGAACATGTACTTTGGATTCAAAATTGTGGATAATAACAAGTAATGCATGGATTTTTGACAAAAGCTATCCCAATTTGAGCAGAAAATCAATTAGTGCAGGACATTGCCGTGTGAACAGTCGCCACGACAGGTTCCCCTGTTTAGTATGTTAAGGCAGCCGCGGATAGGCAAGGTTGGGAATTCTAAAGGCAAAAAAATAATAGGCACAACAAAAATTTGAAAATTTGGTAGGGCGGTTTACGTTCATAAAATATTAATGCAGTAAAGAAGAGGCGTAAAATGGGACACACAATACTGGTGACATCAGGTAAAGACGGTGCGGGAAAGACGGTCATTGCGGCAAATATGGCGGCAGTGCTGGCCGGTGCCGGCCATTCCGTAGTGCTGATGGATCTTAATATCGGTTCTAGAAATTTAGATATAATACTGGGGATGGAAAACAGGGTCGTATATGATCTGGCCGACATTGTTACAGGCATGTGCCGCATAAGACAGGCTATGATCAAGGATGACAGATTGGACAACCTTTTTCTGATATCTGCCCCCCAAAACAAGGAGAAAGCTGCTATTTCCGGGGAACAGCTCAGTGAATTATGCGGTGAATTGAAAATCTTATTCGACTATATCATAATCGATGCTCCGGCCGGAAACGGAGATGACTTGAGGTTGGCGGCCGATCCCGCGGACAAGGCAGTTCTCGTTACCATTCCCGAATATGCAGCTGTGAGAGATCTGGAGATGACAAATGTACTGCTTGAGGGCAAGGGTATATCGGACAGGAGTATTGTCGTAAACAAGATTTTGCCCGGGCTTCACGGAAAAGAAATGGTCCCGGATCCGGAAGAAATCGCCGAGGCTTTGAGGCTTCCCATTATAGGGCTTATTCCCTACGATCAGAATATACATATATCGGCCAACATCGGTGTGCCCATCGCCTTAATCGGTGACAATTATATTTCTAAAAATCTCAAAAGAATTGGCGAAAGACTGCTCATTAGAAATTGATAACCTTGCTGCGTATGCAAATGTTCAATATCAGACCCATGGCTATCATGTTTGTTACGATGGAGCTTCCCCCGGCACTGATAAAAGGAAGGGTTATTCCTGTTACAGGCATCAATCCCATAGTCATACCTATATTCTCAAATATCTGAAAGAAAAACATACCGAAAATCCCGATAACAATCAGCGAACCAAAGAGATCCTTGGCGTTTTTAGCAATCCGGAACATCCGATAAAGGAATATAGCATAGAGGCCAATCACCAGTCCGCCTCCTATAAAACCCCATTCTTCAACAATGACAGAGAATATGAAGTCCGAATCACGTACAGGAAGGAACTCCAGTGCTTTTTGGGTACCCTGAAAAAGGCCTTTTCCGAATATGCCGCCGGAGCCTATGGCTACTTTGGAGTGCCATACCTGGTAGAAGCCGGGGAGCATCGGATCATTTGGATATAAAAAGGCGTCGATTCTGGTTTTTTGATGAGGCGACATGAACCGGTATGATATAGGGACAAGAATCAAAAATACACCTGCGATTTTTGCATATAGTTTGCCGTTAACGCCCGCGGCAAATATCATTACAGCAGCAATAACAAAGATAACTATTGCATTTCCCAGATCGTTTTGCAGTACGGCGATTATTCCCAGGATCGGGATCAATAGAGATCCGGCGATAACCAGGCCCTTAAAAGTATAAAGCGTTCCCTGCCGCCGGGATAGGTATTCTGCGTAACAAATAATAAAAGTGATTTTGACGACCTCTGCCGGCTGCAGATGGACGGGGCCCAAATTCAGCCAGCCCTGTGAGCCGTATTGCTCCAGGCCTATAACGGGTAAGAATACCATCAGAAGAAACAGGATCGATCCGATATAAATAAACTTGCCCAACCCTTCAAGCAACATATAATCTACGAACAGGACGAGCACCATCAAAACCAACCCAAGGCAATAAGCCAGGATCTGTATCATCATGCTGCGCGAAAAGACGAAACCCTCATCATAAGCCGTGCTGCCTATGGTTACGACGCTTATCACGGCGAAACACATAAGTATAAACAACAGCATTAAATCTATATTTTTCAATAGTTCCCTGAAATACTGCATGAACTGCTCCTCATTTATTAATTCATTAAATAGTACTTTTTGCACATTTGCTTGC
>CAYYHH010000247.1:0-3576 GCA_964471645.1 uncultured Oscillospiraceae bacterium | reverse complement strand
ATTTAGGCTGTTGCTTTTGGTAAAGCAAAATATTACTATAGAAGATATGAAAGAACTGAGGAGGGTCGAAAATGAAGAGGAAAGTTGCATTTATGTTCATTAATCCCAGTATAGAGGAACCAAGAAGGGTTGAAATGGATCTCGGTGCGGGGCTTATGGTAATGGTAGGGGTGGGAAGTTATGAAATGGCATGCCTTGTGGCGGCGGAGCTTGCAGATGAAGGGTTTATTCTGCTGGAACTTTGCGGTGGTTTCGGAACGATCGGACATGCCAAAGTTACAGAGGCGGTGCAGGGGAAACTGCAGGTAGGTGTTGTTCGCTTTGATAACCATCCCGGCTACGATAATATGTCGGGGGACAATAGATGGTTGTAATATAAGAATGATGAGCCGGATTCATAAGAGGGTAATGAACCGGACTCAGCTCATAAAGGGATGATAAGCCGGGTTCATAAAAGGGGCAAAGAATGTCAGGGCAATGAATTGTCAGGGCAAGGGATTGCGGTATCACCTTGATCACCTTGCCCTTGCCCTACATTATTAATATATTTAGTATATACGATCTGCTTGAGTGCTCCCCATTAATATATTTAGTATATACAATCTGTTTGAGGGGGCCCCCATACTGTTGGCATATTATATAAAGAGGGACATATCCGACTCTTCGGCATTAGCCAGCATAGCTGCCGCTCCGCCCATTTTCACTCCGTCTATGAGCTCCTCGATCTGCAATCCCATGACATCCATGCTCATTGCACAGGCTACCAGTTCCACGCCGTTTTCTATAGAAACCTTGATCATATCCTCCAGACTGTCTACGTTTTTGTTCTTCATTACGCTGCGAATCATCTTAGCGCCCATGCCGCCCATATTCATTTTTGAGAGGGATAATTTTCCGGCGCCCCTGGGCATCATCTTACCGAACATTGTGCTGATGAAGTCTTTCTTGACAGAGACCTTTTCCGGCTTTCTCAAGATGTTAAGCCCCCAGAAGGTGAAGAACATGGTTACTTTCCTGCCCATTGCTGCGGAGGCATTGGCAATGATGAAGGAAGCGATGGCTTTATCCAGATCCCCCGAAAAGACAATTATATTTTTATTGGTTCCTGAATTCTCAGAGATATATGGTTCTGTGCTACCCTTTGCGATTACCGCAGTTGTGATGCCTTTGTCTGATGAAAGCCCCAAAAATGTATTTCCGGTGCGTCTGCACCAAGCCTCTATATCGGCACCGAAAGCGGGATCGCTGCTTTTGATTTCTATCACATCGCCTTCATTTGCGTCACCCAGTGTGTCGGACACTTTCATAATGGGACCGGGGCATTGCATCCCGCAAGTATTCAACTTGATGGAAGCGACCGGCAAAGAGGCGGGGTCGAATATGGGTTTAGCCATGATATCGTCAGCTCCTTTCGAATCTGCTGTGTTTTCTATAGCGGCTGAAGGCCTGAATATACTGCTCCAGAGGCGGTATCCCCCTGCTAGATTCCGGCAATTGTAGCCCCTTTGGGACAGCATCCTGCATGCAGCATATCCCTTAAGACCCATTTGACATATGATGTAGATGGGTTTTGCCGGGTCAAAACGATGAAGGTTATCACGCAATTCCCCTTCGGGGATGTTGATAAAGCCTTCCAGACTGCCGTTATCGAAGTTAACCCTCGGGCGGATATCAAGCAGGGTGGCGCTCCCATCTCTGGGAAGACTATCGACCTCATCCCACTGGAAGAACCTGGCCTTGCCGGCTAAAGTGTTTTCGGCCACATAGGCGGCCATATTCACCGGATCCTTGGCGGAAGAATATGGAGGGGCATACGCCAATTCAAGCTCTGTAAGATCATAAATGGTCATATCAGCCCTGATTGCAGTGGCAATCACGTCGATTCGCTTATCTACCCCGTCATATCCAACAATCTGTGCACCTAAAACTTTGCCGTCCTCATTTCTGTAAAGGAGTTTAATGCTCATATTAACAGCACCGGGATAATAGGAAGCATGGGACGCGGACCAGGTGTAGGATTTCCCGTAATCGATATTCATTTGCTTTATTCTGGCTTCGGTCAGGCCTACGGTGCCCACCGTCAGATCGAATACTCTCAGTATACCGGTACCCTGGGTTCCCTTATAAGCAGTAGGGATTCCGCAAATGTGATCGGCAGCGGCCCTAGCCTGTTTGTTTGCGGGCCCGGCAAGGGGGATATAGCATTTATCCTTCATTATATAATCGACCACTTCGGTTACATCGCCAACGGCGTAAATATCAGGGTTTGAAGTCTGTTGATGTTCATTGGTGATAATTGCCCCACGGGGGTTCAGCGCCAAACCTGCCTGGATAGCGAGGGAATTTTCAGGGCGAACACCGACTGACAGAATGACCATGTCTGTACGGACTTCATCCTCTCCCAGTGAAACGCGGAGTTCGTCTTTCTCTTCATAGATTCCGGTCACCCCTGTTTCAAGCAATAGCTTTACACCCTTTTGGCGGATATGGTTATGAACATCGGCAGCCATATCAAAGTCAAGAGGAGCTATTACGTGGTTAAGAAATTCTACTATCGTGACGTCAAGCCCGGCGCTATGTAGGTTTTCTGCCATTTCAATTCCGATATAGCCTCCGCCCACCACCAGGGCGCGGCGCGGCTTCTTCTGATCTATAAAATCTTTTATTCTGTATGTGTCGGGAATATTTCTCAAAGTGAAAACACGATCCAGCCCCGCGCCTTCGAAGTTTGGACGGATCGGAGCGGCACCCGGAGCCAGAACCAGCTTGTCGTAACTTTCGCTGTATACCTCTCCGGTATTGAGATCTTTAACGTCTATTACCTTTGCTGCGGGATCAAGCGAGATGACTTCGTTAAGCGTTCTGACGTCTACTTGGAATCTGTCGTGCAAATCTTTAGGCGTATTCACTGTTAAATCCGACTTATCGGTAATTTCACCTCCGATATAATAAGGGAGACCGCAGTTGGCGAATGAAATATATTCACCTCTTTCAAACATTATGATCTCTGCGTGTTCGTCCAGCCTCCTGAGTCTGGTTGCAGTGGTAGCCCCCCCGGCTACTCCGCCGACTATCAATACTTTCATTGGTTCCTCCTAATCTGGAAATGTTTCGTGAAATCGGGTTATCCTTGCATCCCTTTCAAGTTAGTGCAGATAGCAAATTACCTGACACAAAATTAACAATGCTACAATCAAATTATATTTATCTGTCGAAAATAATCTGTGATTAAGTCACTAAAATTTCCCGATGCGAGCCGGCAGTTGCTTGCGCCGGCCACCCAACAGGCAAAATTAGTTTTTCATTGACAAAGTTGCCGCTGAAATGTTACTATACCACTGGATTAGTAAGTTAGTAAATTGAATGATAGTGTTGACAATAAGTTTGGCAAATTCAGGAGGGCGTAAAAATGAAAATACCTACAACATTGAAACATAAGCCGGTGGTTGTTGCAGAGAATTACGAGAACATTGACGGCAGATATGCGTATAACACGGATGCTAAAGGATTATCCTTAGGGCTTGCGCAATGGAACGACAGAGGAAAGGTTGATATATCCGCAAAGGTGTGGCGCCA
>CAYYHH010000246.1:2023-3578 GCA_964471645.1 uncultured Oscillospiraceae bacterium | reverse complement strand
GCTGTCATCACCAACATCGGGATGTCGCACCTGGAGCGGCTGGGCAGCAGGCAAAACATCCTCACGGCCAAGACCGAAATATGCGATTTCATGGGAGCTGGCAATACGCTGATAATCAACGGAGACAACGACCTCCTTGACGGATTCGCTGCCCCGGGCGGCTGCAAAACCCTCACCGTAGGTTATGGGGAAACTGCGGACATACAAATTACCGGATCGAAGGATTTAGGGGAAAAAGGTATGGAATTCAGTCTTAAAAAAGATCAGGAGACCGGTAAGTTCAGCGTAGGATGTCCCGGAGCCCACAACGTAATGAATGGAAGTCTGGCGGTTGCGGTTTCATTGAATCTTGGAATGGACATGGAGCAGGCGGCAAAAGGACTGAAGAAATATACGGCAGCCGACATGAGGCTGCATATCGTGTCGTCCCGCGGAATAAAAATAATCGATGACTCATATAATGCCAGTCCGGATTCGATGAAGGCGGCCCTGGACGTCCTCGCATCGATCAAAGGGACTCGCAGAATCGCAATATTGGGCGATATGTTTGAACTTGGGGAGGAGGAAAAGGATCTTCATCGCAGGGTAGGTGAATATGCTTCCCAAAAAAGCATCAATGTGATACTATCAGTTGGGAAAAATGCTGAGCAAATATCCCTCGCCGCAAAGGAGGGGGGAATAACAGCGTTTCACTTTAACAACAAAGAGATGCTCAAAAGTGTCCTGCCTCAGTGGGTGAGAAAAGGGGATGTCATCCTGGTAAAAGGCTCACGGGGAATGGAGATGGACGAGATCGCAAAACACTTAGAGGGAATCAGGACAGAATAAGGATACGCCATGGATCATATTAAAATCATACTGCCATTTATAGTTGCATTGATCATAACAGTCATTGTTACACCTATCTTTATTTCAATTATGATCAGAAGAAACGGAGGCCAATGCATAAGGGAGGAGGGCCCTAAAAGCCATTTGATCAAATCGGGGACGCCGACGATGGGGGGCGTCGCAATGATCATTGCGGTGACGGTGACCTGCGTTGCCACAGATGCTTTTGACGTCAATATGCTCATCATATTGGCGGCCTTCCTGGGATACGGCCTGCTGGGATTCCTGGACGATTTTGTAAAAGTCAGCATGAGGCGCAACCTGGGGCTGACGGCAAAACAAAAACTCCTGCTCCAGATCGCCATAGCGGTAGGGCTGGCGCTATATCAGGCCAGGGTATCCGTATATGGGACATCGGTAGTCCTGCCCTTTACCGACATATCTGTTGATCTCGGCTTGTTCTACGTTCCGTTTACCGCCTTTGTGGTGGTATCCATGGTCAACAGTGTCAACCTCACCGACGGACTTGACGGTCTGGCCGCGGGGGTTACCATGTTTGTGGCATTATTTCTGGCATTGATCGGAAATGCGTTCAACTTTTTGGCGCCGTCGATTTTCTGCAGCGCGATCACCGGAGCCTGTCTGGGGTTCTTGTTCTACAACAGGTACCCGGCAAAAATTTTTATGGGAGACACCGGTTCCATGGCCTTGGGCGGAGGGGTGGCCG
>CAYYHH010000246.1:0-2003 GCA_964471645.1 uncultured Oscillospiraceae bacterium | reverse complement strand
CAATTATAATGAACATAGAGCTGATCATACCAATAGCGGGAGGCGTTTACGTTCTGGAAGCGCTTTCGGTCATACTGCAGGTGCTGTATTTCAAAGCTACAGGGGGCAAACGGCTCTTCAGAATGTCTCCTCTCCATCACCACTTTGAACTGTTGGGATGGAAAGAGACTAAAGTTGTAACAATGTTTTGGGCGGTAACGGTGCTGTTGTGCGCCCTCAGCCTGTTGGCTGTTTAAGTGAATTTGACGGGCATTAAGAAGGAAGATCTGTTATGGATATTAAGAATAAGAAAGTACTGATTATAGGGATGGGAAAATCCGGCATAGCCGCCGCTGAAGCCCTGCTGTCCTCCGGGGCAAAGGTTTCCATTTACGACGGGAAAACATCGGGGGAAATGGGTCACCAGATGGTTCGTTATTTCGAAAGCAGAAATGCTACCTGTTACCTCGGTCTTGAACCGGATAAAGTTGAAGGCTTTGACTATGCCATTGTCAGCCCAGGGGTTCCTCTGACCAACAACCTGGTCCAAAGAGTACTGGAGGCCGGCGTAGAGCTCCTGGGAGAAGTGGAACTGGCCTATCGATTGGGCAGGGGCAACTATGTGGCGATAACAGGAACCAACGGAAAAACTACTACAACGGTGCTTACCGGCGAAATTTTCAGAAGATCGGGCAGATCCACGGAAATTGTGGGAAATGTCGGGCTGGCCGTTGTGAAAAAGGCTGTGAGATCTAAGGAGGATACGTGGCTTATAACGGAAATCAGCAGCTTTCAGCTGGAAACTACGAGAGATTTTCACCCGCATATATCGGCACTGTTGAATATTACCCCCGATCATCTTGATCGCCACGGGGATATGGAGAACTATATTAAAGCCAAGGCATTGGTTTACAGAAATCAGGATGAAAACGACTACTTTATAGTGAACCGTGAGGATGAAGAATGTTGGAAGCTCATCGGGGATTGCAAGGCTAAAATCGTACCGTTCAGCAGGATGCGCGAACTGGATTTCGGTGCCTTCGTCAAAGAGGGAATAATCGTCATAAAAGACGAGGACGGTTATGAACACCGGATCTGCGAAGTCGAGGATCTGGGAATAATGGGTGCACACAATCTGGAAAACGCCCTGGCGGCTGCGTCCATAGCGTTTTTCGCCGGTATAGATTCGGCGGACATAGGGAAGGCAATCGCCGGTTTTCAGGGGGTGGCCCACAGGCTTGAGTTCGTCGGCGAAATCCGGGGAGTGCGATTCATCAATGATTCCAAAGGTACCAATACAGATGCATCGATAAAGGCGATAGAGGCAGCTCCTGCGCCGATCATTCTGATAGCCGGAGGTTACGACAAGGAATCTTCCTTTGACAGTTTTATAGACGAGTTCAACGGAAAGGTAAAGATGCTTGTTCTTATGGGCAAAACAGCGGCTAAGATCAAAGAGGCGGCTGAAAGAAAAGGTTTTACCGATATTATAATGGGCAAGAACATGGAAGAATGTGTGAGAAGCAGTTTCCGGGCCGCGGAACCGGGGGACACGATTTTGCTTTCTCCCGCATGCGCCAGCTGGGATATGTATTTGAACTTTGAGCAGCGCGGAGATCATTTCAAGAGCTGCGTAAAGGATCTGGAAAAGTAAGCCGGGAGAAAGAATGGCGAAAAAGATCAAGAAAAAGAAGAAAATGCGGATGAAATCCGGCGACTTCGTCATCACTGTACTTGTGCTGGCTCTCGTTGTCTTTGGCATAATAATGGTATTCAGCGCCAGCTACTACAGCTCCATAAGCGAAACCGGTGATCCCTATGCATATCTGAAGGACGATATCAAATGGGCTTTGATGGGCGGTGCTCTCATGATGCTGACCGCCTTGGTTGATTACCACGTCTACAGCAGATTTGCCCCGGCTCTTCTGGTGGGAAGCCTGGTGCTTTTGATGCTCCTTTTCACCCCGTTGGGAATCACCAGAAATTTTGCTACCCGCTGGATCGGCGTGGGCAATTTTACTTTG
>CAYYHH010000245.1:0-3605 GCA_964471645.1 uncultured Oscillospiraceae bacterium | reverse complement strand
GCATTTAGAATTGCAAATATGGCCAAAACGTGCACTTAGTTTTTCAACTTGCCAATTTAAAGTATTCTTCAAGTAACTGCCAATTATGTTTCAATTACTTGAAAAATTGCTCTGAAATCGCCATTTTAGTCCTGAATTCCCAAATTAATTGAAATTTTGTTACTTTTGTTACTTTTGTTACTTTTGGTTCATTTTCGAGTAGGAAGACAGGCCTTGCCCTTTCCTATTCTTAAATTACTTGAAATTTTGTTACTTTTGTTCATTTTGTTCATTTTTATTAGGAAGACCAAGCCTGTGCCGGCTTGGTTACGTTTGCCCGGTCGAACAAAGTAAGGAAGCAGGTCATTTAGTCGGAGAAACTTGAGAAGTTAGCAGGTCATTTAGTCGGTAAGTTCCGGGGAGTTAGCGGTAATCGATAAAAGTCTTACAAAAAAATTGACATACTTAGCAGGAGGGGGTAATATCCCGGGGAGTTAGCAGCGATCGATAAAAACTTTGTAAAAAAATTGACATACTTAGCGGGAGGGGGTAATATAGAATAAATAGTAGAACCATAACTAGAATACAGTTCTACTATAGTCACCCCTATCCTATTATTACTATTTCGGAAAAGGAGGCACAGTCTATGCAAAGCACAATTACCTTGGAGCGCAAGTACGATGCGGTTTCCAGCATTGACGGAAATCGCTGTGTAAATTGCGGGCAATGCGAATCATACTGTCCTACCGGCGCTATTTACGAGTGCCAGAAGGAGGTATGCCATCTATGCCCTGATTGCACAGAAAAGAAACCTCAAACAGTCTCTGAAGTTAAGGCTCTGCTGAGCGAAGCATGCACATTAGCATGTCCGCTCGGAATCAGTCCTCAGGGCTACATCAATCTTTTAAAGGCGGGAAAGAAAAAAGAAGCATTTGACATCATTTATGAAAAAACGCCCCTTCCGTCGGTATGCGGCTACGTTTGCCATCACCCTTGTGAAGATGTATGTAAACGCGGCACTCTTGTAGATGAGCCAATGCATATCCGCGCATTGAAACGTTACCTTGGTGAGGCTTTCATCGATGAGAAACCGGAGCCTTATCCGGTGCTGCATGATAAGCCAATTGCAGTTATAGGGGGCGGCCCGGCAGGTCTGACGGCGGCTCACTGGCTTGCGAAAAGAGGTTATCCCGTCACCGTTTTCGAACAGGCCGGCGAAGCGGGAGGAATGCTGCTGAAAGGGATACCAGATTTTCGGGTGAATAAGGAAATTGTACGTAAAGAAATCAAGAAGCTGGAAGAAGCAGGGATAGAATTCGTGTTCAATACCAAATTGAATTATCCGGAGGCAATCGATCAGCTGAGAAAGGATTATGATAAAATCGTCGTGGCGGTCGGTACGCAGATCTCCAAAGGTCTGCCGATTGAAGGATGGCAGAATGAAAAAATATACTATGCGGTAAACCTTATGGAAAAGGTTAATTCCGGAGTTGAAATGAAATTATCCGGAAACGGCGTAGTGATCGGAGGCGGAAGCGTCGCTATGGATGTGGCACGAACAGCTTTACGCCTTGGTGCAGATAAGGTCACGTGCATTTGCCTTGAATGCGGAGCCGAAATGCCTGCCCATCAATGGGAAATCGAAGAAGCTAAAGAAGAAGGGGTTGAACTGATCTCAGGCGTTGCACCGTTGAAATACCTTGGGTGGACCCATAAGCTTGAGGGCGTAGAGTATGCGGAGATTGAAAATTTTGATCCGAATACTTTCAAATTCGATGTGGTACAAGGCACCAACGCAGTTCTGCCGGCAGATTTTGTAATAGTTGCAACCGGGCAGCGTACAGACAAACCTATTGAAGGGGAGGATATCGTTTATGCCGGTGACATAGCAGGGGGTCCCTGTTCGGTGATCGATGCCATGGCATCAGGAAGATTGGCTGCCATCAAAATTGACAACGAGTTGTCGGGACGGGAGTATAAAGAGTACGATGTTGAACGTGAGTTGAGCGGAGGGGATCGCAAATATCGAGTATATCCCGCTGTTCGCGTAAAAGCTCCGTTCCCTGAGATAGAAAAACTTTGCCCGGATGAGCGAATTGCTTCCTTTGAACTTGTCGAACAAGGGATGAATGATGAGGATGCTTTCTTGGAGACATACAGATGTTTGTCATGCGGTTACCGTGCAGTTGATGAGGAAAAATGCATTGGCTGCGGCGTATGCCAGAAAGTATGTCCAAAAGGAGATGTAATCACCATGATTGCTGTTGCTGATACGGGAAGGGAGGAGAACTGACATGAAAAAACGTCAGGTAATCATTGTAGGTGCAGGCGTTGGGGGCTCGTCTACCGCCTATCATATGGCAAAGCTAGGCATCGATGTCCTCATGGTTGAAAAGGATAATTTCCCCAGGGATAAACCCTGCGGAGACGGGCAGGTTCAGTCTATGCATTCTCTCCTTAAATCTATGGACATATATGATGAAATAGAAAAGCATGCGTACAAATGCCCCGGGACCATGTTCAGCGATGACCGCGAGGAGTATTATGACTATCACTCAGGGGAAGGGGAATTTACCTTCTGTACACCCAGATACATATTTGATGACATCGTAAATAAAGCCGCAATCAAAGCCGGTGTAGACTATCTGGAGAATTTTGAGGCCACGGAAGTAATTGTTCGAAAAGGGCGTGCCATTGGGATAAGAGGCATCTACAACAGCAAGCCTGTCGAGTATTTTGCCGATCTGATCATATTGGCAAACGGTTCCCATTCCATGATGTCGCGCCAGATGGGTTTTTACGAAGAAAATCCGGATTACGTTTTCTATGGGGTGCGCGGATATTTTGAGGATGTGGGGGGCCTACATGATCTGATTGAATTCCATTACCCCGCAGAATTTTTTATGCCCGCCGGCTATATCTGGTTATTCCCGATGAGCAAGACCAAGGCCAATGTGGGAGTGTTCATAACCGAATCCGGGCTGGAGAAAAGCGGAATGACATCGGAGGAGATTTTCTGGTGGTGGCGCGATAACTTCAAGCTTGGAAAGGAACGCCTTGGAAATGCCCGGTTAGTGGGTAAGATAAAAGGCTGGCGTCTGCCGTCAGGGAAACATCAGCCCATTTACAAGGCGGGGTGCTTAGCGGTCGGCGATGCGGCGAATATGATAGAGCCTCTGTATGGCGGCGGAATACCCCATGCCATGGCTGCAGGTGTATGTGCTGCAAAAGCTGCCAGGGAGGCAATCGATGCCAATGATTTTTCAGAAGAATTCCTGAAAAGGTACAGCGATTATGTAGATGAATCCCTCGGCGGAGGGTATAAGGCCCAAGAGCTTCTGAGAAAAGTTGTCTTTGGAAACTTAGAGGATATCCGCGGACTTATCGACTATTCGAAAAGGAACTTCGGCGATATCCGCATGAGCGGCGGACCCGCCATGATGAAATATCTCGTTGATGAAAAGGGATATAAAGGTCCTACCGCGACTGCATACAGCAAATAAGAAAGAGGGAATTGCCTAAGCAAGTTCGCAAGAAAGTGGCTAAAAAGTTATTAAAAAGGAATTGCAGTCTGATTGCACATGTAAGCATGCAAGAGAATTATTAAAAAGGAATTGCCCTGAAAG
>CAYYHH010000244.1:0-3615 GCA_964471645.1 uncultured Oscillospiraceae bacterium | reverse complement strand
GACTGGTATGGTATCTCTCCTGCTGACCTGCAGGCATCACAGTATTCCAGCCACAATAGATTCAGCGTGACGCCGTTTTTCTGGAGTTCACGGTGAACATACTCGTAGTCAGGCATTCTGAAGGCGGGCTTTCCTGTTGCAGAGGGATAAATCATTTCTGCCAGATGCTTGTCCGACAACGAATCCGGCAGAGGCCACTTTAATCCATACTTCTCCGCTTGTTGCAATATTGCGGCTACAGTGTTCCTTGAGCAGCCACAGCTTTGGGCTATCTCCACTTTGTTGAGTCCGAGACTACTTAGCCTCAGAATCTCGCGATAATTGGTCATGTTGATGACCTCCTATGAATATTTACACCGCAGCAAGCGGTGCATATTCACATTATATTGCGAGTGCTCAACGGGCCCGGAAACCATGCCCAATCGTCGCGGTTCCAATGCTCAATTTGCCCGGTCGAGGTGCTCAATCTCGCGCGGAATATTCAGTTTTTGACATTCTACACAGGTGGACTGGCGCTGATTGTCTTGCTGGCAGGGATAAAGTATATTCAATGCACTGCTATTTAATTGAACTATAGGCTCTCATCGCAAACGCATTGACATTATGTGGCATTATGGTAAACTGTGGTTAGAATGTGTTTGTCAACTAGAAACTGAGCCAATCGCTCATTAGAAAGTGAGCCACAAAGCGCTCGCTTGAAAGTGAGCCACCTACATACTAATAGCTCTTCATAGACTGCTCCAGGCGGTAGGATTCACCATTCATGTCAAGAACGTAAGACTTAAAAGTAAGCCTGTCCACCAGCGCGGCAACCATCGTTGTATTTTCAAATAAATCAGTCCATTTAGAAAACGGCAGATTGGTTGTTACAATCACACTGCCCCTCTCACTTCGATCGGAAACGACCTTAAAAAGCAGCTCGGATTGATGACGGTTGAAGCTTATGTAGCTCAGTTCATCCAGAATCAGCAGATCCGCCTGCTGTATCCGCTTTTCAAGTTTTCCCAATGTGTAGTTATCTCTGGCTTCGGCAAGCTCGGTAGAGAGTGCGGCCGCGTTTTTGAACAATACATTCAGGCCCTGAGAACACGCCTTTAGACCGATTCCTATGGCGAGATGAGTTTTTCCACGTCCGGGATTACCTATCATAACAATGTTCTTTTTCTCAGAGACGAACTTACAACTACCAAGCTCATTAAGGAATGCTCCTGTTATCGCGCCGTCGTAGCGGTTCAAATCCAGTTCGTCGAGTGTCTTGCGGTAGGGGAACCACGCCACTTTTAGTCGGCGCTGGTTTTGGTTTTCCTGGCGCTGAATTCCTTCGGTTTTCATGAGTTCAAGTAATATATCTTCAAATCTGTCTTCGGGTTTCATACGTCTGAGAACTTCGCTGTAATCTCCGAAGGTGGGAATTTTCAGGTGCTTTGCGTAAAGACGAATCTGCTCTTCAACAGGGTTCACTGCCATGTCTAGACACCTGCCTTTCGTCGGGCAAGCAAATCGTATTTTCTCAAGTCAACAGGTGAAACAGCTACTATATCCGTAATTACCGGTTCGTTGAGCCCCACGGTCTTATCCTTCCATACATTCTCCCATCCGTAGTACGCGCAGTCTGCCAGAAGCCTCATAAGCTCCTTGTGGTCGGCAGAATGCCCCTTGAGCCAGTCAAGAAACTCCGGCGGCAGATTCTGGCGTACGGGCGCTGCATTGAACAATGCCCGTCCGCGCTGTTCAAGAACAGGAAGATAATGCTCTAGTTTGTAGGTCGGAGTATGCCGCTTGAAGCATCGTTCATGGCTGGCAATCAGTTGTCCTTTGCTATAAACCTCAACTCTCTCAGCATAAACCTTAACACCCACACTGCTCCCGCAGTAGGAAACAGGCACGGAGTAGTCATTTGTGTCAAAGCGCACGGTGGAGTAGGAGCTGACCCTGGCATCAGAGCATTTGGCCGTTTCAAATTCATATCCCGGCAACGGCCTTAGATATAATCTTTCCTGCTCAAACATTTCACCTACAGATGCAGGCTTGCCAACTATATTATGACCGCGGTATTCAAGACAACGCCGTTCAAGCGTGTCATTAAGCTCGTCGAAACTGTTAATTTTGGGAATCGGCACGAGGATGTTTCGTCGTGCCCAGCCCACAAGGCCTTCAACAAGACCTTTCTCGTGCCCTTCCGCAGGATTGCAGAATAAGGCATCAAAAGCGTAATGTGCCGACAAGGCTGCATATCCGGCTTGCTTTTTAGCATGCGCTCCGAAGCCATCTTTTACAGCGACTCTGCCATTGTCGAAGATGATCTTTTCTGGTACGCCGCCAAAGAAGCGGAAGGTTCTTACGAAAGCGTTTAGAAAGCTCTCCTCATTTTGGCGGCGGTATGCAATCACAATTGGCGCACAGCTCGAGCATAGTCTGGCACAAAATATATTCGCTGTTACCTTTTCACCACGAAGGTAGACTTTTGACTCGCCCCAATCTATCTGCATTGCTTCTCCGGGAGAGAACTCCAATGGTACGAAGACCTTCGGTTGGCGCGCTTTCAGCTCGCTAACTTTGCGCCTGACTGTCGACTCTCCGCCGGTGAAGCCTTTTTCTACAACTAAACGGTCATAAATACGCTTGGCAGTATGCATCTGCTTTTTCAGACGCTCCTTTTCATCCTCAGAAAGACACGCCTCAATGAACCTCGTTATCTCGTCTGTAAGGACTGACGACTCTCGTTCAGGAACCTTGCGTTCCCATGGGACAGAATAACCTTCGCAATATTTCGCCACTGTATTACGGGATATGTGCTGCTGCCTTGCTATGTCCCGCTGACTGATTCCGGAAAGGTACATTTGGCGGATTTGTCTGTAATCTTTCACTGTGATAACCACTCCATTCACCTCTGATCACAGCCTAGGCTATGTCAAAGTGTTTTTCAAGTGGCTCACTTTCTAATGAGCGTTCTTATCCTTTTTGGCTCAGTTTCAGATTAGCATTTATAGTTAGAATCTCAAATTGATGGTAGTTCAAGAATACATCATTAATAATAATAGGAGGAGAAGGCCATGGCAGACATGCCCATAATTCAAAATCTTAAAAGAGAAGAAAACGTTTTTGAGCTTAAACCTTGGCGATCAATTCACAAAACAATTACAAAACCTATGGTGACAGGCGCGGGTCCGGTGGAGATTAAAGAATCTGCCCTGGCCATGGGATTTGCACACATCACAGCACCCGATATTCTAGGCAGCCCCACACATGTTCACCCGTTCGATCAATGGATATACCTTATAGGCGCCGAGGATTTCTCTGACTTTGATGCCGATATCGAATTCACTTTGGGCGATGAGATACTATTTATAAATTATCCTTGTTACATTTTTATCCCCAAAGGCGTATCTCACTGTCCTTTGAATATCAAGCGCGTCGGAAAACCATTTATTTTCGTCGATGCCAGCATTACCCAAGAAGCATCCGTTCGCCCGGATACAGTAGCCAGCACGAACCGCCCCAAATATCAAGCACTTAACAACAAGGATTGAGACGGTATAAAATGAATTTTTAAGGCAAGAAAAATGCGGCGGTGAACAGGCATATTCCAGCCTGCTTACCGCCGTTGATTATTTA
>CAYYHH010000243.1:1639-3617 GCA_964471645.1 uncultured Oscillospiraceae bacterium | reverse complement strand
GTACGCAGGAATAAACCCTTTGTGAGGATCAATGCTTCGGCACTGCCTGAAACGCTGGCTGAGTCGGAACTTTTTGGATATGAGGCCGGAACATTTACCGGAGCATTGAAAACAGGCAAGAAAGGCAAATTTGAACAGGCCCATGAGGGAACATTTTTTATAGATGAAATAAACAATATGTCCATTACGATGCAGCCCAAACTTCTCAGGGTGCTTCAAGAGAAGGAAATAAACAGGCTTGGAGGTTCAGCTCCGATTCACATAAATACCAGGGTCATCACCGCCACAAATATGGATCTGAAGAAAATGATAAATGAAGGTAAGTTCAGACAGGACTTGTATTATCGCCTCAATGTCGTTGAAATCCGAACTCCTCCTCTCAGAGAACGGACAGAGGACATCCCGCTGCTTATAGAGGCTGTTATCCCCGAGTTAAATCAGATAATGGGTAAGAATGTCACAGGGGTCGATCCCGAAGTCTATCGCATGTTCAGGACATATGACTGGCCGGGTAATGTAAGAGAACTGAACAATGTGGTAGAAAGGGCAATGAACAACGTAGATGAAAATGTCCTAAAGCCGGAGCATTTGAAATTCAAACAAGTATTCTTCAAAGATATAGGGGATTGGGAGGCAAGCATGATTTATGCTTCGGAGGATACGAAAGAGATCTTGGGCAGCAACAATCCCATAGAGCAGCTAAAAGACGCTGCAGAGAAAAGATTAATTGAAAAGATCCTCGCAGATTGCGATAACAATAAGAGTAAGACAGCCCGTATATTGAAAATATCAAGGCCATTGCTTTACCAGAAAATGAAAAGGCTGGATATTGGACTGTAAGCACAGGAAGACAGAGACTGTTAAAACTGACAGTCAAAGGATAATCCGTGGAACTGTTGATGATAACACGGTATTTAGAATTTTCAGAAATTAGGGCAAAGAACTGTAAGCCGCTACTTACAGTTCTTTGATTTTTATGATCCTTTAAACATTGAAACTCTAACGATCTTATATTGGCACAGAATTTGCGTTTAATATATAGTGCCAAAATAATCAATGTAAGGAGGGAGCCATGGAAATTGTATCTGAATATGGGATCATAAGTCTGATCCCGGTAACTGTGGTCATCGCCACGGCGGTTATTTCCAGACGAACCGTCGAACCCTTGATATTGGGAGCTCTTGTTGGCTATGTGATCCTTTACAAAGCATCATTTTTTACGGAATTTCTCTATGGGTTTACGGAGATTATCTCCGAAAACGGGTGGTTTATTCTGGTGTTCGGACTATACGGAATTGTAATTGTATTACTTGAGAGATCCGGCGGGGCCTTGGGTTTTGGAGATTTTGGAGCTAAAGTCGCCAAAACCAGAACCTCATCTTTACTTATCACATGGTTTTTGGGGATACTTGTGTTTATCGACGACTACCTGAACAACTTAGGCGTTGGGACCGCCATGAGGAACATAACTGATAAGCACAAGGTAGCACGGGAATATTTAGCCTTTGTAGTCAACTCCACCGGTGCCGCTGTATGCGTTCTGGTGCCGATGTCATCTTGGGCAATACTGATGGTATCCGTGTACGATGAGCTGGGTGTGCAGATCAACGGCAGCAGCTTCACCGCCTATGTGCACACGATACCTTTCATGTTTTATGCCTGGACCTCTGTGTTTTTCATTCCCTTGGTAGCTTTGCGCATAATACCTTTGTGGGGGCCCATGAAAAAAGCTCAGCTGCGTGCTGAAGGAGGGGAGCTGTTCCCACCCGGATCGGAAAAAAGGCAAATCACCGGCTATGAGGATGTAAAAAAGTCCAGCATGTGGAATTTTGCCGTCCCCATGTTAGCTCTCATTGCTGTGACCCTATATACTAACGACATTCTGATTGGCATGGGAGTGGGATTCATCGTTTGCATCGTAATTTATCTTCCCCAAAAGATCATGACTTTGACCGAACTATGCGAATACTCCATCGAA
>CAYYHH010000243.1:0-1579 GCA_964471645.1 uncultured Oscillospiraceae bacterium | reverse complement strand
GGGGTTGACGGAATACGTTATATCTGTGGCTGCACCGGTCATCAATGCAAAGCTTCTGCCCGTAATAGCGTTTATTATATGCGCCATGATAGCTTCGGCAACAGGAAGCTTCTGGGGTACCATGACCATCTCATCTCCCATACTTATACCCCTTGCAAATATTCTCGGGACCGATGTGATACTGGTGGGAGGTGCCATTGTTTCCGCAGGTGCATTCGGAAGCCACACCTGCTTCTTTGGTGATGCCGTTACACTGGCGTCGGCTGTGACGGGCATCACAAATACCGATTATGCCAAAACTGCCATCCCTATGATAATAGCTCCGGCTGCGTTGGCTATAGTGTTGTTTGCTGTGTTTGGTTTTATAATATAATGAAGTGGAGGGCGAAATGAATAAGGGAAAAGTTACAATCGGAATGACCCAATACAACTGTGTTGCTGACAGGGCCGTAAATATGAAAAAGGCTGAAGAGCAGCTGAGGGCCATGGCGGCAAAAGGTGCGAAGATTCTCTGCACGCAGGAATTGTTCAACGGCTTGTATTTTCCGCAGACAATCGACTATACGAAATACGATTGGGCCGAGCCTGTAGAAGGGCCCACCAATATGAGGCTTCGTGATCTTGCCAGAGAATTGGATGTAGTCATAGTCAGCAGCTTTTATGAATATGCCATGGATGGGGTCTACTTCAACAGTGTTGCAGTGATCGATGCCGACGGAACTATTTTGGATGTGTACCGAAAGCATCACATCCCGGAAGGACCACAGTATATTGAAAAATACTACTTTACCCCGGGAGATTCCCCATATATAGTTTTCAAGACGAAATATGGTAATTTTGGCGTCCTTATCTGCTGGGATCAATGGTTCCCGGAACCAACCAGGATACTGGCGCTCAAGGGTGCAGATTTCGTTTTCTATCCTTCCGCCATAGGGTCAGAACCCGACAATCCCGAACTTGATACCTCCCAGACCTGGATAGACGGAATGAGAGGGCACGCCATTCACAACAACTTCTATGTCTGTGCATGCAACAGGGTGGGAAGGGAAGATGCCGTGGACGGCAGCGGTTATATGGAATTCTACGGCAGAGGTTTTGTGGCCGATCCTTGGGGCAGGGTGATTGCTGAGGGGAAATACAATGGGGAGGATATGGTCATTGCAGAACTGGACCTTGATGAGATCAAGAGGGCCAGAGACATACTTCAATTCCACAGGGACAGGAGGGTCGACACCTATCAGGAAATACTGAAGCTGGTCATCAGTGAATAATGCTTTAGGTATTAATAGCGTGAGGAGCATGAAATGAAAGCGGATTTATTGATTAGGAGCGACGCGATTTTTGACAGTGTTTTAGATAATCCATTCAAAGGCTATGTGGCGATAAAGGGAAACATAATAATTGGAGTAGGAAATCTTCGGGACGGTAATGAGTTTGTGGGAGATAGCACAAGGATAATCGATTGCGGAAAAAGGCTCGTTATTCCCGGATTCCATGACAGCCATACCCACCTGCTCCTGGCAGGCATGTACAAAGGAAACGTAAAAACGATATTACGATCATAGCATCACTCAGTTTT
>CAYYHH010000242.1:0-3625 GCA_964471645.1 uncultured Oscillospiraceae bacterium | reverse complement strand
ATCTTCTCCTACCTTTTATCCGTTTCTTATATTTCTTATATTAAATCTCCACATGACCCGATAATCTCCTATCTGTAACAAAATACTATAACCTAATATAACTTTATATAAGAATTTTGTGCATGGTCCCATATGGGCTTATGACTGTAGGCTTACTATTGAATCTAAGCAAAATCTGTAGGTTTATTACTTTGGTATTTAAGCAAAATAACCAAATAATACAAATAGTACTTGACCAAAATTAAAATTCCAGCCGGGCACCCTACCTTGAAGCTTTTTTTATTTCCTGCTGCATCCTCCGCTCCGAATCCCGTTTTGCTATATCCTCTCTTTTGTCATAGAGCTTTTTACCCCTGGCCACTGCCAGATCCATTTTGGCTATGCCCCGTTCATTTATGTATAGCGTGAGCGGAACGAGGGTCAATCCCTTTTGTGTCGTATATCCTATAAGTTTGCGTATTTCCTGCTTGTGCAGCAGAAGTTTCCTCGGCCTCACCGGATCGACATTATAACGGTTACCCTGTTCATAGGGACTGATGTGCATCTGATAGACAACCACTTCACCATTCTCAATTTTGGCGAAGCTTTCCTTCAGGTTTACTTTTCCTTGCCTGATGGACTTAATCTCTGTGCCGGTAAGCACAATCCCCGTTTCATAGGTATCTTCAATAAAATAATCGTGGCGTGCCTTTTTGTTATTCGCTATTATTTTTTTTTGCCTCATTTTATAACTCCAATCTGGCTGAACGGAAATAGCCGGAAATCTGCCCTGCCCAATATGTCTTCCAATGCTACCTGGCCAACTGCCCCATCTCTGCTGTCGAGGCTGACGGGGCGGTTATCACCCATTACAAAATAATGGTCCTTTGAAATGGTCAAAGCGGCCATGTCGCCGGGAGTGGTGCTGCCGTTTATATAATCTTCTTTCAGCTCCTGACTATTTCGATAAACAATCCCCTCTTTTATCTCGATAACATCTCCGGGAATCCCGATTATCCTCTTTATGAGCCTTCTGCCTTCCCCGTGATCCGTATCTATATCTGTACGAAATACGATAATTTCTCCGTGATCCGGCTTTGCAAACATATAGGGTACTTTGTTGACGATAATATAGCTGTAGGGTACGATTGTAGGATACATTGAATATTCTTTTACTAAAGTCGGCCTCGCTGCGGAGGTTATCAAAAAAGCAATCAACAAAGCAAATAAAACAGGTTTCCCATATTCGTTTAAAATTCGCTTCATTATGGTTCCTTCCATCATAAATCAAATTAGTAAGCCGCAATGGCGAAACTGCCCGCCTAATCGCCTCGCGGTCGGCTATCATAAATTCTAAATAACTGGCGATCCGGAGGGCGATGGGCTGGCTATCAGAAATTCTATGCAGCCGGCGAGCCGGCAAATTGATACATCAGTGAACAATTCCTATTTTATTAAACGGATAAAGCCGAACGGTTGCCTTGCCCAGGATCTTGTCTATTTCTATAAAGCCTACGGAAATATCCCTGCTATCGGTGCTGTTTTGCCGGTTATCGCCCATTACGAATATGCTTCCGTCGGGTACCGTAATTTCCTGCATTTCAGTTGCGGTATAGCCTTCCTTGGTATAAGGTTCTTCCAAAGGTTCATCGTTCTTGTAAACAACTCCTCCGGTTATATGTATCCGATCCCCCGGAATTCCTATGATTCGCTTAATCAGCAATTTTTCTTTTCCGTTTGACTGAACTAAGTCAGTGTGAAATACGATGATATCCCCGGTTTTGGGTTCGCCGAACAGGTATGCCTGCCTGTTGAGTATTATATAATCGTACTCATGAAGGGTGGATTCCATAGAGTGTTCCCTTACAATTGTGGGCTTTACCAACTGTGTCAGCAGCAAGCCGATGGCCAAAGCAATCGCTATATCCCTTATCCAAAGCTTCATATCCCTTTACATTCTCCTATTCTTGCCTGTTTTTAAATGCCCCATTCACAGAGGGTGCTACAAATCACTATCTTAAAAAAATTGATTGTATATTCTGGCACCAACGACATATTTCTGAATTAAATGTTGCATGAATTCACTATCTCTCAATTACCTGGTGACAGCAGCAGCACCTTACGGGTTTGGCCGCCAAGGCGGAGATTCACTTTTGATTTCCTTGCCCGACATATACTCCAAAGGATGCAAACAATCCCCAAACACAAGCCTCCAGGCGTGGAGACATTGTGCCTTTGCATGGAACTTTCCCTTAATACGGGCATCAGCTTTTGGATCTCCATATTTTGGATCACCTATTATCGGATGACCTGCTTCCGCTAACTGTACCCTGATTTGGTGGGTCCTGCCCGTAATCAATTCCACCTCAGCCAAGGTATAATCCTCGGAAATATCTATAGGCATGGCCTTGGTCTCCATCAGCTTTCCTGATTCCGGTTCGTTATACTTAATTCGAACCGTGTTGGAGGCGCGGTGTTTTTCCATCCGTCCGCTCAAAGTCACCGGTTCCTTCATTTTTCCATGTAATAAGGCCAAATAGTATCTGTGCACCCGCCCCTTTTCACGCATCATTTGAGAGAGCACCCGAAGTGCTTCCGCATTTTTCCCGAATATCACCAGGCCTGTTGTATTGCGATCGAGCCTATTAACAGGTGATGGTAAAAAAGTTCTTTCTCTGCGATGATCGTAATCACCTTTATCAATCAGGTAGCCAATAACCTGGTTGGCAAGGGTGTCCTTTTGTTCTTCGGATGTGCCGTGGGTTAGCAGCCCGAAAGGCTTATCAACTACGATAATGTTTTCGTCCTCATAGGCTATTTTAAATTCCCTTTTAGCCGTCTTTATTTTTTCCCTCGCCAAATATGGCTTTTCTTCTTCCTCGGTTATGTCGATAATCAGTTCGTCGCCTAATACCAGCCTCGCATTTCCATTTGCCCTTCTGCCATTAACCTTTACACCCGTCCTTAAAAGCTTGTAAATATAGCTCAAGGGCGCATTCCTGTAGTATTTTCTGAGGAAGCGATCCAAGCGTTGATCTTTTTCATTTTCTGTAATCTTTATCGTTATCATTGGAACATTATACACCATAATAATAAGGTTTGGCAAAATTACTCTTCACACATTTTCATAACAATTTTATAAATGTAAATTTCAAGCTACTGTTGATGAGAAATTAGAAATAACAGTAGATTGGAAGTCACCTGATCCCTGGCTAAATGCGGATTTTACCATCATTAAATTACTATCAGGCGGAACCTGCTTCAGCCTAGGCCACTGTAAACCACCGGGAGGGCCAAAGGGACGAAACTGTTTACTTTTCGACAGCGGAGTAAACAGTTTTCCGATTCGAAGCCACATTGTGGTTTACTTTCCGACGGAATCAAGGCCGCTGTAAACCACAAAGAGGGCTAAAGGGGCAAAACTGTTTACTTTTCGGCAGCGGAGTAAACAGTTTCCCGATTCGATGCCCCATTGTGGTTTATTTTCCGTCGGAATCAAGGCCGCTGTAAACCACCGGGAGGGCCGGAGGGGCGAAACTGTTTACTTTTCGGGGCCTGTGTAAACAGTTTTCCGATTCGATGTCCCATTGTGGTTTACTTTCCGCCGGAATCAAGGCCCACGTAAACCACAGGGAGAGCTAATGGG
>CAYYHH010000241.1:0-3630 GCA_964471645.1 uncultured Oscillospiraceae bacterium | reverse complement strand
TTTTTTCTCTTGTTTTGACAAGAGCTTGATTTAGAATAATTACATAATAGAATAACAAAATAGAACCTATGAAGAATATTATAAAAACTATACTGCTAATTATCCTGTTTATCCCTTTTTGGGGAGCTTGTAGTAAAACATATATTGATTTTGGAGAACAATATAAAAAGGTTTTATATATTGTCAACAGTGATCATGTGTTACATGAAAATGATCATTTTTTCAAGGATACAGATTATGATTCAATATCAATTTCCATTTATTGTGCAGGGAGTGAATCTATTAAAGAAGATGTCATTGTTCAGTTGGCATTAGATGAAGAAACTCTTGATTCCTTAAACAAAATCAGACTAATAGCGGATCCTTTTTATAAAGATAAAGTTTTATTTCCCGCTGATAATTTTATTTTTAATAAAAAAAATGTCACAATTAAGAAAGGGGAGCAATACGGTATAATAAAGATCCCTTTCACGATGAATAATTTGGATATTGACAATGAATATGTTCTCCCTTTAAAGATTTCTGGCAATAATCAAAATTTCGAAGTCAATCCGAAATTGAAATCAATTGTTTATCAAGTAAATATGATGAATCATTTTTCGGGTGATTATTCAGGAAGTTCTACAGAAATACCGAGCACGATACGCTCAGTCCAACCTACTTTAAAAGCAATATCTGCTAATTCTGTTCGAATGCCAATACATAATTTGCCATCCGAAAGAATTTATTTAGAAACCAACTTCATGTTGCTCTCACTTGATACTGACAGTGTAACAGTTCATATTTCTCCATGGGGAGATGCAAAAATTACAGATTTGGGAGGAAGTACGTACAATAAAGAAAATAAATCTCTTAATTTAAATTATTCTTTTATCACGAATGAAGGAAAAGAGTTTACAATAAATGAAAAAATAACATCGTTACTCGCGGATGACAACTAATAATCTTATTAAATACTATGCAAAAAAATCTTTTGTACTTCATTGTTCTCATATTTTCAACTTCTTGCAACTCCTTGCAAAGAATCGATCCATGGATTGCTACCGCTCCGGCAGGTAATAGGTTTGTAACCATTGACAAATCAGGTGAAACAATAATTCCAAACGGCCGTATAATTGCCCCGGCCGGGAAAAGCATCGTGGTTGCACCTCATCCTTACGGATTGACCTTGAGTCCCGATGGAAACACTGCCATCACTGCCAATTCAGGTACAAGCCCGCTTTCAATCACCATCATTCGTGATATATTATCTGAAAACACTGAAATACAGCAGATTCCACCCGGACCTTCAACCGACCGCGGCGTGCTGGCATCTGTTTTTATGGGGTTGGCTGTTTCAAAGGACAACAGAGTAGTTTACGTTGCCGGCGGTCAAGAGAACAAGATCTTCATTTTCGATTTAAAGACGGGAGAGAAACAGGGATTTATTGATTGCGCCTATGTTTCTGAGGCGATTGATTATTCACATGGTTACATTGGCGATCTGGTTCTGTCAAAAGATGGCAGAAAGCTCTATGCTGTCGATCAGATTGGATTTCGTATGGTGATTGTTGATACTGAAACCGGGAAATTGGAAAACAGTATCCCGGTAGGAAGATACCCTTTTGGAATTTGTCTTTCACCCGATCAGCAAAAAGTGTATGTGGCCAATGTGGGTATGTTTCAGTATAGCATGATTGGCGGTATTACCCCCGATAATTTAGCGAATAAAGCGCTTAAGTATCCTCCCTTTGCTTATGGAAGCAAAGAGATGATTGAAGGCATTGATAATGACAGCGTTTCCGTTCCGGGTTTGGGAGAAATGAATGCGCCAGAAGCCTTTTCTGTTTTTACGGTAAGCCTGGCAAATCCGGAACAACCGGAAGTGATTGCCAAAACTAAAACAGGCAACCTGGTGGGAGCAAAGGTCGAAGATATTCCCGCTGTTGGTGGCGCCAGTCCCAATTCATTGGTTGCAACAGATGAATATGTTTTTGTCACCAATGGGAACAACGATAACATATCCGTTTTATCTATCGAAAAAGACACGGTAGTAAATACAATCTATCTGAAGCCTGACAGCCGGATGAAACAATTCCGCGGCGTCATTCCCTTTGGACTGGCACTGTCACCCGACAATCAGCGGCTTTACGTTGCCTGTTCGGGGATTAACGCCGTAGCTGTAATCGATGCTGTTGACCTGAAAGTATTAGGATACATTCCAACCGGCTGGTTCCCGGCAAAATTACAGGTAAGCAATGACGGAGAAAAGTTAATTGTAGCAAACGCCAAAGGATTTGGAAGCGGTCCAAACGGAGGATATACTTTCGAGCGAGGTCCCGAAGGCAGTTACATTGGCGCACTTATGAAAGGTACAGTTCAGGTTTTGGACATTCCATCCGATAACGAACTGGAAAAAATGACCGAGCAGGTGATTGTCAACAATTTTGATTTTGATAAAGCCTCTTCCGAAAGATTTGACTGGCGCAAAAATAATCCGATACCGCTTTATCCGGGTGGAAAGAAGAGTCCGATCAAGTACATTGTTTTTATTGCGAAAGAAAACCGCACCTATGATGAAGTCTTCGGACAGGTTGAGAAAGGAAAGGGTGATTCCGCTCTTGCGCGTTACGGGACTGGAGTAAGTTTCCGGAACAGCAACCGTACAGATTCTGTTCAAAATGCGGATGTGATGGTAAACCACCTTAAAATTGCCCGTGAATTTGCTATTTCCGACAACTTTTATGTGGATGCTGATGTCTCTGCCGATGGTCATCGCTGGCTGGTAAATACCTATCCCAATCAATGGATTGAAACAGGTATTGCTGCCAGTTATGGTGGAAACCGAAATTTCAGGTTCAATTCTAAAGCTCCCGGGGTTTATGGAATAACTTCCTCAGCCGGGGCTATCTATCCCGAAGACTATAATGAGGCAGGTTCAATGTGGGATCACCTGGAACGCAACGAAATCGATTTTTTCAACTTTGGCTTTGGCACAATGTTCAACCCATCCATATATAATGCAGAATTCAAATATACTGGAAACCGGCATTATATCAATTACCCACTACCACAACCCATCTGGAATCGCACTTCAAAACAATACCCGACCTATAACATGGCCATTCCTGATCAGTTTCGCGTAGATCAGTTTAAAAAGGAATTCGAGGAAAAATGGATGACCGGAAAAGAGAAGATGCCTTCGTTGATAACAGTAATTCTTTCTCAGGACCACGGGGCAGGTGATCGACCAGAAGCAGGATATCCGTTCCGCGAGAGTTATATGGCCGACAATGATTTGGCTGTAGGACGGATTGTGGAATACCTGTCGCATACACCCTACTGGAAAAACATGCTGATTGTTATTACCGAAGACGATGCACAAGGTGGAGTGGATCACGTGGATGCCCACCGAAGCATTTTGATGCTGATATCGCCATGGGTGAAAAAGGACTATGTGAGCCATGGGCACTACAGCTTTGGAAGTATCTTTAAAACTTTCTGGAACATTCTGGGATTGCCCTACCTGAACCAATACGATGCCGGGGCATCCGACCTGGCCAATTTTTTCAGTGACAAACCGGATTACACACCCTACAACGCCATTGCTGTTGATTCTAGGATTTTCGATCCACAAAAGGCACTTGACCC
>CAYYHH010000240.1:0-3646 GCA_964471645.1 uncultured Oscillospiraceae bacterium | reverse complement strand
TTATTGACATATGTCATAAACGTTATATAATATAAATTGAATATGACATATGTCAGAAACATTGGGGGGAGGTGAAATATATGCCCGGAAGAGATGGTACTGGACCGGTAGGGTCCGGCGCGATGACAGGCAGAGGCTTAGGTCCTTGCAACGAGACAGATCAGCCAAGATTTGGAGGCGGTTTCAGATCCGGTTTTGGCTTTGGCTCCGGCTTTGGTTCCGGCTACGGTCTTGGTCTTGGATGCAGGCGCGGATTTGGAAATAGGGCGGGCGGTTGGTTCAGCGGCCCCATATCAGAAAAGACCCGCAAGGAAATGCTGAAGGATCAAAAAGATTTTTTGCACAGCAGGCTTGAAGCTATCGATAAACAATTGGAGGATCTGTAACCGTTCACATAGTCAAAATGATTTAAATTGTTAACTGCTTAAATCGACCAAATGATCTGAATTGGTAATGATACAAATCGTTCAAACGTTTTAAATTGTCGGTAGTTCAAACAGTTCAAACAGTCCAGACTGTTCAAACTATTCAAATTGGACAATCGGAAATATAGGAGGACGCTCCCTTGTTTCTGATTCCAAACCGGGATGTTAGCCCGATGATAATATCAATATAGTGCTTATAATAATTGGTGACAGGTTAAAGCCTGAATATATTAAAGTGAGGTATTACAGACTATGCCAAGGCCAATGAAGTGGAGAAATGTATGTGTTTTGCCCGAAAGCAACAAGTTCGGCCCCTTGGGCACGCCGTTAGATGAGGAGAACTCTGTAAATATGACGGTAGACGAATACGAGGCGATCCGGCTGATCGATCTGGAGGGCTTTTCACAGGAAGAGTGCGCCAATCAAATGAAAGTCGCACGCACCACCGTACAGGGAATCTATGCAGAAGCAAGAAAAAAACTGGCGGAATCCCTTGTGAAGGGGAAGGTTCTTTTCATCGAGGGAGGAGAATATAGATTGTGCGACGGCCTGGGCAACGGATGCGGCCGAGGTTGCCGTCGGCGGGGTCAAAAAAGTGAGTAGCAGGGATTAAAAAAGTAAGTAGCAAGGGTTGGGTAATAAAAGGTGGCAGTAAAGAGTGTGTAGTCAAATAGTTAGTAGGTAGGAGGAGAGCGATGAAGATAGTCATACCTGTAGACGAAAAAGATATAAAAACAAATGTGTGCCCATCCTTCGGGCGAGCACCGTATTATCTGGTATATGACACTGAGTCAAAAGCAGAAAAGTTTATAAGGAACAGCGCTGCGGACAGTTCCGGGGGCGCCGGGATAAAAGCCGCACAAATTATTGCTGACAGCAAGGCAGAGGTTTTGCTTACGCCCAGGTGCGGGGAAAACGCAGCCGATGTATTGAGGGCGGCGGATATAAAGCTCTATAAAACAAAAGGCATTACCGCCATGGAAAACATAGAGGATTTTATTGCAGGGAAGTTGCCGGTTTTGTCAGAAATCCATCCCGGGTATCATGGTCACGGAGGCTGAAGATATGAAAGTAGCCGTGCTAAGCGGCAAAGGCGGTACGGGCAAGACTTTGATTTCCGTCAACCTTGCCGCCGTTGCAGGTAAATCAACATATATCGACTGTGATGTTGAAGAGCCTAACGGAAGATTGTTTTTTAAACCGGTGGATATTTGTGAGCACGAAGTTTCTGTCAAGATACCTGAGGTGGATAACGAGTTATGCAACGGATGCAGAAAATGCGTTGAATTTTGTAAATTCAATGCCCTTGCTTATATAAAAGATAGGCTTATCATCTTTGACGAAATATGCCATTCTTGCGGAGGATGTGTTTTGGTTTGCCCTGAAAAGGCTCTGACGGAAAAAGAAAGGGTAATCGGCACAATCGAAAAAGGCGTTTCAGAAAACGTGACCGTTATCACGGGAATCCTTAATACTGGGGAGGCTTCGGGAGTTCCTATCATAAACAATATGTTGAATCGGGACATTGTGCAAAAAGACTGCGGGCCGGTGGCCGGGAATGCACACATTTCTGAAGAGGCCACTTTTGTTGATTGCCCTCCGGGAAGTGCCTGCATAGTAATGGAAAGCATAAAAGATTCCGATTACTGCATATTAGTTGCAGAGCCCACAATGTTTGGGGCCCACAATCTTGCCATGGTCTATGAGCTGATTAAACTATTCCATAAGAAACACGGAGTTGTACTCAATAAATGCCTGGACGGTTACAATCCTTCGGAGGAATTTTGCCGGGAAAACAATATAAGAATATTAAGCAGAATCCCTTTTGACAGCCGGTTGGGCACTATAAACTCCAATGGCTTGATTGCTGCAGCGGAAGATGAAAAATATAGAGGAATATTCAAGGAACTGCTTGAAATAGTTATCGGGGAGGTGCAAAATGAAGCAGCTGTTGATTCTTAGCGGCAAAGGCGGCACCGGAAAGACTACCGTAGCCAGCGCATTTATAAAGCTGGCGGATGCAAGAGCATATGCCGATTGCGATGTGGATGCTCCAAACCTCCATCTGATAACGGGGCAAAACTCGGAACCGCTAAGGAAAGATTATTACGGGTTAGAAAAAGCGCTGATAGATATGGAACTTTGCACAGGCTGTGATCTGTGCAGGCAGAATTGCAGATTTGATGCGATTTCTACCGAAGGAGACAGACATGGGGAGAAAGATGGGCATGGAGAGAAAGATGGGCATGGGGATGGCGATGCGGTAAGATATACAGTGGATCGATTCGCATGCGAGGGGTGCGGTGTGTGCGAGTATGTCTGCCCTTCAGGTGCGGTATCGTTAAATCCTGCGGCAGCAGGGGATCTGATGCTGTACAAAGATGATACGAAGATATTTTCAACTGCCCAGCTGCGAATGGGAAGCGGTAATTCAGGACTCCTGGTTACAGAAGTAAAAAAACAGATGAAAGATGCCGTCGCAGATGCAGATTCAGCCGGAACTCAAAACAGGGAGGGTCAAATTTCGCCAAAATCTGTGTATGGTGAAATAGCAATAATAGACGGTTCCCCGGGCATAGGTTGCCCGGTCATTGCATCCCTCAGCGGGGCGGATATGGTTTTAATCGTCGCGGAACCTTCGATTTCCGGCATCAGCGATATGGAAAGGATAATTAAGACAGCGGCGACCTTCGGATCAGAAATAGCTGTTTGCATAAACAAATACGATACTAATTTTATCAATACGGAGAGAATAGAATCCTATTGTCGGTCAGAAGGGATACTGTTTGCAGGTAAGATACCTTTTGATCCCAAAGCGGTCAAAGCCATTAATAATGGCATGACTGTTGTTGATTTGGAATGCGACTCCGGATCTGCAATGAAAGACGTTTTTAAGATTGTGTTTAGGAGATTGTCATGATTATAAAAACCTTGGTGGAAAACACTCCGTTTTCGGATGATTTCCGCAGCGAGCACGGTCTGAGCCTGTATATAGAAACGGAAAAGAATAAGATCCTTTTTGATGTTGGGGCGAGCGAACTGTTTTTAGAGAACGCAAAAAAGCTGGACGTTGACATTTCGGATGTAGATTATTTAATAATTTCCCATGGTCACTATGATCACGGAGGGGGATTAAAGGCGTTTCTACGCATAAACTTCAAAGCTGAGGTTTTCATACATCATTTGGCATTTGAAAAGTATTATGCCTTAAGGTCCAACGA
>CAYYHH010000239.1:0-3647 GCA_964471645.1 uncultured Oscillospiraceae bacterium | reverse complement strand
GAGCATAGTCAATCAGAGGGAGGTGGGCAATGATACGAAAAGCTTCGCCAAAGCCCTTCGCTCCGCATTGAGAGAGGATCCGGATGTGATTTTAGTCGGTGAGATGCGAGACTTTGAGACTATATCCACAGCGATTTCTGCCGCTGAAACGGGGCACTTTGTAATGTCCACGCTGCACACTACTACAGCTTCTCAAACTGTGGACAGGATTATCGATTCTTATCCCCCTCATCAACAGCATCAGGTTCGTAATCAGCTGTCAACGGTTTTGGAAGGTATTATCTGCCAGCAATTGATCAGGTCCGCCGATCGAAGCAGGGTCGTACCGGCCTTTGAGATCCTTCTCATGACCGATGCCGTTCGCAACCTGATAAGGGAAAACAAAACCCACCAGCTTGATACCGTGCTCCAAACAAGTATCAAGGCCGGCATGGTACCCATGGACTACTCCCTTGCCAGATTGGCGAAGAGGAGAATCGTCACTTTGGAAGATGCCAGATCAAGGTGCGTTGATCCGGAAGTTTTCGACAGGTATATGACCGGCGAAATCAGGTAATGGGCCGGATGTTCCAAAGGCATACGCTAAAAAACATATTGCCCATATTAAATGAAGGGCATCTACAAAAATGTATAATAGCAATACAGAACTGACCGCAATATTCCCGGATTTCAGCTGTTTTTCTGTTGCCTTCTGAATCCGCACATAAAGACAAGCTATTAACAATGCCGGCAGCAGCGCTTTCAGAAAAAACATTTTACCAATATTTGATGCAGACTTTGAAAGCAGAAGGTTGATTTCAACAAAGTAACCGGTCTGCAGCAATAGATAAGTCATCAGAGCATCGTATACATTTAATGCATATAAAAGCATTAGCTTGATTCGCATTGTTTTCAGCCCATAAGCACGAAAAAATCCAAGTACCATATGACTTCCTTTCTCTCTGTAATTCTCCCTCGCGCACTTTCACACATTGTCTATGACTATCTCCCGCGACGCATGCACATTGCCGCAATCGCCCGCTGACCCTCTAACAGCATACTTATTTGATGCTCTTATTTTGCCGGCGACCACCATGCCGGCAACAATGCGAATGTCAAGAATTGGCAATAATATAAATATTGCTATTAGTATGGCCGGTTTATATAAAATCTAAAACAAGGCAGGCCTATTTTAGACTATGAAGCCGAATAAATAATATGCGGGAATATGCATATCCCCACATTTTGATTTTTTGCCCATTCAAACAAATATTGATCATAATGGACACTAAGCCCGTTGGCACATCCATTGTGGACCTTACGTTGGGAATTTTGCTTAATCAGCATTGTACAAAAATTGTAAGTTAACTATTGACAAAGTCGAAAAATGCTGTATAATTTTGTTATAAGAATTATCTGACAAACTTGTCGCCGATAATGGCAAACCGCCCGAAAGGGCGAGGCGCAAAGCTATAGGGCCTAAGCAGAAATGTATGGCAGCCTAGTTACCGAAAGAGAAGTTTTTTATATTTCTTAGAATCACTTTGATGATTCATCGTTGAAGGGTCTTTAGAAGCTCTTCACCGATAATGGCAAACCGCCCGAAAGGGTGGGACGCAAAGCTACAGGGCCTTAGCGGAAACGCATGGCAGCCTGGCCGCCGAAGGGAGAGTACATATCATGAAAAGAATCCTATCGATTGTATTGGGATTTATGCTCTTAAGCACTAATGTTTGTGTTGCGGAACAAGCTGTAGCATTTATAGATAAAGCCAATTTGCCAATGGGCTATATCACTATTAAATACGATGGGCTGAGCAGTGCAAGACATAAAGCAATCTTAGAAAAAGACGGCTTTCAATATACATATACGTTGGACAAGGCAAAGCCGGCCGAAAGTTTTCCGCTACAGATGGGGAATGGCTCGTACAAATTGACAGTATATGAAAATGTAAAAGGAAATAGCTATCGTCCGGTGAACTCAGAATCCTTCACTGCGCCGATATCCGATAGCGCGAGGCCATATCTTCAATCCGTTCAAAGCATTGAATGGAACGACTCCACCAAAGCTGTTATAAAAGCAAGAGAACTTACAAAAAATCTAAATACAGATGCCGAGAAGGTTGAAGTAATCCATAATTATGTAGTAAAGAATATAAAATATGATGAAGGGAAAATAAACAGTATAGGTGCGAACTATTTACCAAACATAGATGAAATCTATTCAGCAGGCAGTGGTATTTGTTATGACTTCTCATCTATAATGGCAGGGATGTTACGAAGTGTCGGAATTCCCACAAAACTGATAAAAGGATACTCCAAGACCACAACGGTGTATCATTCGTGGAACGAAATATACCTCAATGGCAAGTGGATCATAGTCGATGCCAGCTATGACTCCCAAATGAGCGAGCGCAAACAATCATATGCCATGGCAAAGGATGTTTCCTGGTATGATAAGAAATATGAATACTAAAATAGATATAGGCATCAGTTCGTCAAATGAAGCCGGCATCGCGAAACAGAGGCTTGAAGCCGACTCAGAAGTCGAAACTAAAGCTGAAACCTGAGTCCGATGCAAGATAAACTGACCAAACCATAAGGTTGGTACCTAATGTAAATAAATTTCCATTCTTCGCAGGATAAATACCGAATCGGATCTGGCGCCGCCAGATGAGAGATGACATAATTTTTAGCCGGATCGGATTCGATACTTATGACCGGATTACAGTTGACATCATAAGAAGAATGGAATTTATTTTTTATTTCAGCCGTATAAATGTAAGGACAACCTTATTGACATGACGAAGATTAAAGCACCGGCATTTTGTTCCGGTGCTTTTCTAATATCTTTGTGCCATCAGCCTGTTGGTGATGTAGTAATCATCACCGGGCTTTTATCGAAGGCTTTAGCCTGTTGAGTACGCAAAGCGTGAAAAAAAATGACCGCCCATTGTAAGGGTGGTCATTTTTTTGCTTGGTTGCGGGGGCCGGATTTGAACCAGCGACCTCCGGGTTATGAGCCCGACGAGCTACCAACTGCTCTATCCCGCGATATTTAATTTTGCTTTAGGCACTTAGCACACCACTAAATTAGTGAATATGGTGCCGGAAACCGGGATCGAACCGGTACGATCTGTAAGGATCGCAGGATTTTAAGTCCTGTGCGTCTGCCAATTCCGCCACTCCGGCAGGTCTTCCGGTTCCGGGGTCTTTTAGACCCCGGCCCAAATATTCTGGCTCCAAGGGTGGGGCTCGAACCCACAGCCTATCGGTTAACAGCCGAGTGCTCCACCATTGAGCTACCTTGGAATGTCAGAGCCGCCATCACAGGCGACTCCATGATTATACAACAGAGTCTGACGTCATGTCAACCAAATTGTGTTTGATTTTTCCTCTTTTGTTTCTCTTTATTCCGACACCTGAGATTGGCCTGTTTGGAAGGCCCGGAGGTTTATTTCCACAAATGCCGGCTTGATATTTCGCTTCAGGATTTCTTCCCAGGGAATCTCGGGAAGATCTATGGCCTTTACCAGAGCACCCAGGAGCACCATGTTCATGCTTTTGGGGTTCCCTAAGGCTTCCGCCAACTGAGAGGCCTTAAATACGTATGTAGTGGCTTTCGCAGAAAGTTCCTCAATGATTCCTTCCGGATAAGCGGCCAGCCCC
>CAYYHH010000238.1:0-3679 GCA_964471645.1 uncultured Oscillospiraceae bacterium | reverse complement strand
GATTGGATATGCACTGAGGAGCTTTATAATATCCCTGTTTGAAAGCTTGGATGAAGGAGAGAGGAAACAATATCTGCAGGTTCTGCTCGGATACTGCGATAAGGCAACGGAGGGAGATCACGAAGTCTTCGTGGTTTTGGATTCTCTTTTGTTCATACACACGTCGGACATGGGGCTTTCAGACCGCCTGAAAGTCATTGAATTCGCCGAAAAAGCTTCTAAACGGGATTCATTGGAAATAAAAATATGTGCTCTCAGGGTGGCTAAATATATGGCCGATTCCGATGATGATCCACGGATAGTGAAGATCATAGAGCAGGTAGTGAAAAACAACGAGGACAATTTAATCACCGGCGCCATTTATTTAAAATCCAAAATATCGGAAAGAACAGGCAAGCGTAGGGCTGCAACTAAGGGGGCAGAATCAAAGTTCGAATCAGGGTCAGGATCAGATTTAGATGCGGATTTAAAGCCGGTGCTTGAGCCGGGTCGTTACACCGACGGCATTTCCAATGTCTTCCTGGAGAATCTTAAAGTAGATACGCCCTGGGTGGCAAAGGCGGTTAATATAGAGTTCCTTTTGGACAGCCTCAATCGAGGCGAAAAGGGAGAACTCCTCCATATCACGACGCATCTGTCCAATTTGCTGAAGGTCAGCGAAAAAGTAACGGTTCGCCACAGTGCGGGGCGCGCCTTATTAAAGGTTATAAAGATGTTGCCCTTAGATGAGCGAAATGAGGTCGTTATTGAATTGGCCCGGGGGCTTGAGATCGGCGAGTATCAGTTCTCTAAATATATACCTGCTTACCTGGGCGAAATGAGCCTTTATTTACATCCCAACGAACTGGATGAATTTATCAAAGAACTAATAAAGCAAACGGAAAGCACCAACGACAGGATCAGCTCCGTGGCCCTTGATACAGCAGGGGTCATGATCACCAATTACGCCGGATACGAAGAGCGTTTTCCCGAAGAGGCCGGAATGGGGGACTTGCGCCTGAAGCGGTTGCTGAGTATTTTAATGAAGGGATTGTCAAATTACAGAAAAGTGGTGAATCAGGAAGCCTTTGAGGTAATAGGTCGGCATATTTTTGGCAGCAGTAAATTGTCCTTGGAGACGAAGGCCCATATTTTTGAAATAATCAACAAGAAAATGCTGACCCTGCTGTTGGATCAGGAGGAGACGGATCTGGCCTTCTACAACAATGCCGCCTCTTTGAACCATATCTATAGGTTTATCAAGGATTACCATTTCCTTTACGGCAACTTCCCGTCACGACCCATTAAGAAAGCTGCATTTTTCCCCGGAACTTTTGATCCCTTTTCTCTTGGCCACAAGGCTATCGTCCAGGAAATCAGAGACCTGGGCTTTGAAGTGTACATGGCTTTGGATGAATTTTCATGGTCAAAGAAAACACAACCGAGAATGATCAGACGAAAAATAATGTCCATGTCGGTGGCAGATGAGCAACATGTTTACCTTTTTCCGGATTCGGTGCCTGTCAACCTGTCAAATGAAGCAGATCTGAGTCGCCTTCGAGAATTGTTCCCGGACAGGGAGCTTTATGTGGTGGTGGGAAGCGATGTTATAGTAAATGCATCCTCATATCGTAAACCGCCTGCGAAGGGATCTATCCATACATTTGACCATATCGTCTTTAAAAGGGAAAGCGCATCAGAAGGGAAATACGAGGAAAATCGACTGAAGGAGGCTTTGGAAAACATCCGGGGGCGGGTAATCCAACTAAAGCTTCCGGTCCATCTGGAAGATATAAGTTCCAGCAGGATCAGGGAAAATATTGACTACAACAGGGATATTTCAAACCTTATAGACAATGTCGCCCAAAATTATATTTATGATAACAGCCTTTATCTTAGAGAACCCCAATATAAGGTAATCATGCAAACTAAGGGTATCTATACTGAAGAGATTCCAGGCGGAAATCAAAAAGTTATAGAGGAAATAAATGACCGCTTGTTCAACAAAAGTCCCGGATTGGCAAGGCTTAGGGAATACCTGGATCAAAAGCAGACTAAGATTGTATTGATCAGGGACGGACAACAAAGCAATCGGCCTGTTGCGGTGGGAGCATATCAAAATATCGAAAGAACCGACTTGTATGTTGAATTTGAGGATATGGAAACCGCTGCATATTTAAGGGAAAACGTGTCCGGCAAAATTGCCGTGATCAGTTGCCTCTACTTTACCGGCGACACGGAAATACGCGACCTGCCCCAGCTTCTTCTTACCGAGGTTCTGGCAACTTGCTTGCGGGATGATTACGGTTATGCCGTGTATCATAGGAGACAATCGGGTCCGTTGAATAAAATGGTTCTTGATGTGTTGGAAAGGCAAGGTTTTTTGAAAGCTCCTGCCAAAGAGGGTATAAATATCTATACTGTAGATATGAAAGCCCCGATCACTTTGCTGCAGAATATGGAAACCACTATAAAGGATCCGCTGAATCGCAATGACAGGGTGCTGGCGGTTATGGACAAAGCCCACCGCAATCTCCAGATGACTTTGACGGGACTTTACCCGGGAAATTTGGTGATTTCCTTTAATGCCGGGGTGCTGCATCATAAAATGGTGAAAATGATAACTGTAGATAATCGGGTGCCTGTGGAAACTGCTCCGGGAACCTGTCTGGGTCCGTATATGTGCGTGCCCTTCGGTAAAATCCTTCGGGTAGCGGCTGTGCCAAATACGGTAACGAAGACCCTTCATACCGACAAAGTGTTTAAGCCGGATATAAAGGGCTTCAGAATCGCGGAATATCCCAATTATTCACCGCTGGTTAATCAGGTGAGGACAATCAAATCCTTCGATCGCAGTGTTATTTTAGTCGATGATCTGCTTCACAAGGGATATAGGATTCGTGAGCTGGATCCGCTGTTCAATGAAGAGCACATCAATATAATAAAACTCGTTGTTGGAATCCTGTCAGGACGGGGGAAGGATCTGATGACAGTGCAAAACAGACAGGTGGACAGTGCTTACTTCGTTCCCAATCTGAGGGCATGGTTTGTGGAATCTTCCGTTTATCCCTTTATCGGCGGAGACAGTATCGCAAGAAAAGGCGCCGAAAATGTAAGTATGATACCTTCAATCAACTTGATCCAGCCCTACGTTGCACCGGCCTTTTTGAAGGGCGCCCATAAGAAATCCATATATGAGCTCTCGCTTACCTGTTTAAAAAATGCGAAGGAAATTTTAATCGCGCTGGAAGAAGAATATCAGACCTTGTATGAAAAAAACCTGACACTCAGGCGATTGGGTGAGGTCGTTATTTCTTCCAGATCACCTGATCAAGGAGGCTGCCTGCATTATGATTTGAACCTGGCTCCTTCGGTCTACGTAGCCAACGACATTGAAAAATTGAAACGGCTTCACAGCAGTCTGGTTTGAGCTGAAGTTGGCAAACGCATCCTGCTATTGAAACGAATTCCGGAAAGGATAAGTATGGCATTTATAACGGATTTAATTAAAAAACCCGCCCCTTTGGATCATCTGAAAAAGACAAATAAAAAAAAGCAGGTAAATATTTTTGCCATGGGCGATGTGGGCAGCACCCTCCTTTCGGGACTGTTTCTGTTAGGAGCAGGAAATATCCATACCATCGGCATATGGGATCTGGATCCCGGGCAGGTGGATAGGTTGGAAACTGAGTACGGGCAG
>CAYYHH010000237.1:2692-3686 GCA_964471645.1 uncultured Oscillospiraceae bacterium | reverse complement strand
TATATTTCAGCACTATTTCATTCCTGGATTCATTGCTTTTATCAGCCTCATATTTATGCCACAGATCCATGATCTCGCTGTCATCATTTTTTCGTATCGCATCCATTGATTCACCTCTTTTTCAATTCAGGTCCTTGGCATGGATTGTCCCAACACCTTGAATTTGAATATTGGCCTCTATCTCGTTAAAGGACAGCACCGTCAGATTTGGTATAAACTGCTCTACGAGTTTTTTGAAATATATTCGCACCATCGGAGAGGTCAGAACCACAGGTTTGTTTACCAGTTCCTTCACCTTATCTACCTGCTCGGCAACACCCTCTATGATCTTTTGAACGATCTGAGGCTCAATAGCCAAATACGTACCAAAATCACTTTTTTTAGCAGAATTGAGTATAATGTTTTCAATGTCCTGATCGATGGTAACGACCTTGATGCTGCTTCCGTCGGTGTACTTTCTGGTAATTGTCCTTTTCAGCCTTTGACGAACATATTCTGTCAGCATATCCGTATCCTTAATAGTAGCCCCATACTCCCCCAAAGTCTCCAAAATGCTTTCCATATCCCTGATCGGTATACCTTCTCTCAGCAGATTTATCAATATTTTCTGCAGATCGGAAAGGGTGACCATTCCCGGTATCACATCCTCCACTATGGCTGAATTTGCACGGCTTACGTTCTGCAGCAGGCTATTGATGTCCTGCCTGGTTATCAGCTCATGGATATGCTTCTTAATAATTTCCGAAAGGTGGGTGACAATTACCGAAACAGGGTCTATAACCGTATAACCATATATTTCCGCCATATCCCCTTCGCTTTCGGTGATCCACTTCGCAGGAATATCGTAAGCCGGTTCTATAGTATCGATTCCTTCAATGGTGCCGGTGGTATTTCCCGGGTCCAATGCCAGATAATAATCTACCAGAATCTCTCCTCTCCCCACTTCTTCACCTTTTATTTTGATCAGATATTGATTGGGGTTTATGAGGGCGTT
>CAYYHH010000237.1:0-2682 GCA_964471645.1 uncultured Oscillospiraceae bacterium | reverse complement strand
GCAAATTGTTTTCTGAATATAACAATTCTGTCAATGAAGCTGCCCCCGCTCCCCTCGTCAACCAAAGGCAACAGGGAATATCCGAATTCCATCTCAATAGGCTCAACTCCCAGAAGCTCATAAATGTTGTCTATATTTCGATAATAATTCACTTCATCGCTTGCATCGGGAACAAGCTTGCTCTCTTCTTCCTTTTCAGCTTCTACAGCCCTCTGTCCCGCAGTTCTCATCAGTGAAATTCCCAGAAGTATCAATGCTATTCCTATGACGATTATCTGCAGTACGGGAGCACCGGGAATAAAGCACATGGCTGAAATCACAATGCCGGATATCAGCAAAACCTTAGGTTGTGACAAAAATTGTTCTTTTACATCCTCGTTCAAGTTACCTTCCGACGCCGCCCTTGTAACAATCATACCCGTGGCTGTTGAAATCATAAGAGCGGGAATCTGGGACACGAGTCCGTCTCCCACCGTTGCGATCGAATAGACGGAAAGCACTTCTCCAAAGCTCATGTCCCCCTGAATCATACCGATGACAGTGCCTGCGATAAGATTTACCAGGGCAATTATGATTGCTGCGATGGCATCACCTTTTACCAATTTCGTGGCTCCGTCCATGGCCCCGTAAAATTCCGCTTCCCGTTCTATGGTTTTTCTTCTCCCTTTAGCTTCCTGCTCATTAATTATTCCCGAGCTGAGATCCGCATCTATAGCCATCTGTTTTCCCGGCATAGCATCAAGTGTAAATCTGGCGGACACCTCTGCGATTCTTTCGGCGCCCTTGGTAATGACGATGAACTGTACTATAAAAATTATTACAAAGACAATAAATCCGACTATGGCATTGCCTCCCAGCACGAAATTGCCAAAGGTTTCTATTACTTTGCCGGCCTGGCCGCTGTTTGCTAAAATCAACCTTGTGGAGGATATATTCAATGCAAGCCTCATCAATGTGGTTATAAGAAGCAAAGAGGGAAATATTGAAAATTCCAAAGGGCCCTTGATGAACATGGTCATAAGTAAAATAGACAAAGAAACAGTAATGCTCAATATAAACATGAAGTCTAAGAAAAACACAGGCAAAGGAATGATAATAAACGCTATTACCATAACTACAAATATTACAACTAAATTCTTAATCAAATTCATAGCGCACTTTTTCCTTTTCTTTGCCGCCATATACCCAGGCGAGTATTTCCGCCACAGGCCCGAAAAATTCCTCCGGTATATAGCCGTTTATTTCAACAGACCGGTATAAACCTCTTGCGAGCGGTTTGTTCTCCGTAATGGGAACTCCGTTCTTTTCCGCCATATCCACTATTCGCCTGGCCGTATAATCCTGTCCTTTTGCAACCACAACGGGGGAGTAGTCCTTATCAATGTCATATTTCAATGCAACGGCATAATGTGTAGGATTTCGCACGATCACATCCGCCGTCGGCACCTGCTGGATCATCCTGTTCAGGCTCAGCTTCCGCTGCTTTTCCTTGATTCTTCCTCTTATGAAAGGATCCCCCTCCGTCTGCTTGTATTCATCTTTTATTTCCTGCTTAGTCATCATGAGTTTCTTCTCATACTCATATTTCTGATACGCAAAATCCAAAACCGCAACCGCTGCGAAAAACAAGCAGATCTTCGTAACCATGGACATTGTCCTTTCCAGCATGAACACAATAGTCGCATCTATGCCGGCTCCCAATATATCAGGGATTAGCGGCAAAAGATTCCTAACACCGGAGTAGATAATCCACATGATGACCAAAATTTTAATAACTGATTTTACCAGCTGTGTCAGTGATCTCAATGACATAAGTCTTTTCATCCCCTGGATGATGCTTATTCTTTCAGCCTTAAATTTCAAAAGATCGGCGGATACCAAGAACCTCGTCTGCACCCCTGTCATCAAAATTCCTATCAGCATCAAAGCGGCCATTACCGGCATAGCTGTGACAAAAAATGTCTTGATCATGTCCCGGAGTATCAGCATGCATGTACTGATTGTCAAGTCGTTAAGGCTTACCATCCGACCCATCTGGGCTATGTACTGATTCTTTAGCTGACCGGCGGCAAATCCCCCCATCTTATTTATCAGAACAAATCCCATTATTATCATCCCAATGCTGATAACATCCTTGCTTTGAAAAGAATTACCCTTTTTCCGTTCATCCCGCCTCTTTTTCGGAGTGGCTTTTTCAGTTTTGTTTGTTTCGGCCATAAATAATCACCTGTTTACAAAAACCAGCAGCCCTGCCTGAATGTTGCTGAGCATTATATAGTTGAGCTTCTCCAAGTACTTGACCAAAACAGGGATAATCGCCAATATTACCACGATACCCACTCCCAGCTTGACCTGAAGATTTACTACAAAAACATTTATGTTCGGCACAACTCGCATCAATATTCCCACCGCAACTTCCACTATGAACTGGGTAACTATGATGGGCAAAGCAAGCTGCACAGCATATACCAGAATAAAACCAAACAGTTCCAGCATATATATCCCCAGCTTGGGACTTACAGCTTCTAGGCCAACGGGTATCGCGTCAAAGGACTTTACCGCAATAGCCATAAATCTTACATGACTGTTGGTTATAAAGAACAGGAGGGTGTACATTGTCGTAACTATATTGCCGGTTATTGATATCTGGGAATTGGTCGTAGGATCATACAAGGATGCCAT
>CAYYHH010000236.1:0-3696 GCA_964471645.1 uncultured Oscillospiraceae bacterium | reverse complement strand
ATTCAGCACTTCATCGCCGTCAACATCACATTTCACTTCAAAATCCGCATATTTTCCGTATAGAGGAAGTCTGTCCCTGTAAATATCATGTAATTTCCCCGGAGTTGTTTTCAAAAGCGGCCTGTCTTTTAAATCAACGGCGTTAAGTATGCTTTTGACGGATCTGTTCATAAAAACAATTACCCCGTTATTTGAAAGCAACCTCATGTTTTCCGGCTTAAGTACAGCACCTCCACCGCAGGCTACAACCGATTTTTGCGTGCCTGAGACCCCTCGGATGACCTCAGTTTCGATCCGCCTGAACCCCTCCTCCCCAAAGCGGCTGAATATCTGATCGATGGTCAAGCCTGCCTTTTCACAGATCATTGTGTCGAGATCAATGAAGTCCCGGCAAAATCTTTCTGCAAGCTTCTTCCCGATGGAAGTTTTCCCGCTGCCCGATATGCCTGTTAGTATGATGTTTTTCACAGGCCGCATCCCCCTTCCATGAAAAGATCCAGCAAACAAAGTGCAAGAGCCGATTCTACGACCACAACTGCTCTGGGGACTATGCACGGGTCATGTCGGCCGATTATAGAAATAGTTGCATTCTCCCTCGTACACAGATCCACCGTTTTTTGTTCTTTTGCAATTGACGCCGTGGGTCTGAAAACGGTTCTGAATATTATTGGAAGACCGTTGGTAATCCCGCCATTGATTCCGCCGCTGTGATTTGTATCGGATGTGATCGCATCATCATCAACAAACCACTGATCGTTGATTTGACTGCCTTTCATTTCCGCCATATTAAAACCATCGCCAAATTCTATCCCCTTTACACCGGGTATGGAGAACATCAAAGACGCCAGTTTACTTTCAAGGGACTCGAAAAACGGCGAACCCAAGCCCGCCGGTTGGCCTGTTGCCGCACATTCGATTATGCCGCCCACCGAATCTTTATCATCAGATGCCCTCAGTATTACTTCCTTCATCGGCAGGGATTTAGTATCATCAAGCAGCGGAAATTCCGATTTGGTCAGTCTATCAAGCAACTCTGCTTGCGGCTTGCTTTTATAATTATCAAAAAGCCGGTCGCAGGATGAGCCGATTTTATATATATGTGCGCCTATGGTTACATTTTTCTTGTATAGTATTTGTCTTGCTATACTTCCGGAAAACACAACAGGAGCTGTGAGCCTTCCGGAAAAATGTCCGCCTCCGCGAGGATCATTGAACCCATTGTACTTGATATGGGCGGTAAGATCCGAAGTACCCGGTCTGGGCAAGTGTTTTGTGTAATCCCCTGATCTTATATCGGTATTGCGAATTATTCCGCACAAAGGCGCTCCGGTAGTGACGCCATTATAAATGCCGCTCAATATTTCAATCTCATCGGCCTCGGTTCTCGGAGTGGTCAAATTGCTGCTTCCCGGCGCTCTTCTTTTCATATTGCGGGAGACTTCATTCATATCGATCGTACAGCCCGGCGGTAATCCGTCTATGACGATACCCAGTCCGTCGCCGTGAGATTCGCCGAATATGGATAATCTCAGGTTCCTGCCCCATATATTGCTCATTTCCTTTCCCCTCTTCCTTTTCTGACGACTCTGCAAAAATCCCGGAAAAAATTTGGATAAGATTTGTTGACGCATCCCGGATCCAAAACCTTTACCGGCTTCTTGCATTTAATAGAAGCCAGTGCCCCAGCCATAGCTATCCTGTGATCGTTGTGAGGATCAATCGTTCCGCCTTCCATTTCATCAACGCCTTCAATTGACAGGCAGTCGGCGCCCTCAGTAATTTTAGCTCCTAATGTATTCAATGTTTCCGTAATAGTTTTTAATCTGTCGCTTTCTTTCATTCTTAACCGTTCCGCCCCTGTGACTTTACTTTTTCCTTTGCTGAGGCAGAGCAAAACGGCAAGGGGCGGTGCCAGATCGGGGCATTGGCTTATATCAGCTGTGATACCGACCAGCCTATCGGCGGAGGCTTTAAGAAATCCTTCGCCATCCTTTGTTATTTCCCCTCCGCAACTGCGAATAAACTCAATGATTTTACTGTCCCCCTGGATAGAGTTTTCCGCTAACCCGGCACATTTTACATCACATCCCAGCGCCCCCGCCACCAGGAAGTATGCTCCTGCAGAATAGTCTCCCTCAACAAAATAATCCACCGGTGTGTATCTTTGGCCACCTCTTATGGAAAACATTCTTTCATCTTTCCTTTCGACATTGACGCCGAAACGGGACATTACATCCAATGTCATATCTACGTAAGGGCGCGATTCCAATTTGGTTGTTAATCGTATTTCGCTTTCACCATTTAACAGGGGCAAGGTCATTAAAAGTCCCGAGACAAACTGCGAGCTTATATTGCCCGGGAGTTCATACAGCCCGGGGGTTATAGGTCCTTGCATGTGCAGTTGACGTTGATTTAATTGGAATTGTCCGCCGTTGACCCTCAGGGCATCAAGGAAATTTAACAATGGGCGCTGAAGCAACCTCTCTCCGCCGGTAATTGTTACCTCTGCCCCTGTTAACAGTGCCGGTGGAATCAAAAACCTTAGTGTAGATCCGGATTCACCGCAATCCAAAACGAGCCGGCGATTTTTTTCCTGCAACCCCGATCCTTCTATATACGGCATTATGCCTTCTGAAATAACCGTTGAGTTGTCCCGGGTGCTTGATTTTAATCCAATTTCCCTGAGGCAGTTTAACGTTGCCATTATATCATCGTTTTTTGGCTCCGTATTTCTGAGTATACCGCCCCCTGCCAGAGCTCCGCATATCAGGGCTCTGTGTGAAATACTTTTTGACGGGGGCAGATTTACTGTTCCCTCGGGCACACGGTCGATCATCAGATATTCTTTTGCGCTCAACTTGCCCCTCCTGTTTCCTGTCTGATTAAACCGGACCTTATCAGCCAAATTAACTGTCAGCCGGATCATGTTTCAGCCGAATCATGACATAGCCGGATCATGTTGCAGCCGAATCATGACATAGCCGGATCGCACTGCAGTCGGATCGAACGATTAACCAGATAGTACTGTTAATAATTCAGCCTCCGAAATGTCGCATATTATGCTGTTTCCAATCTCATTAAGAAGCACCAACTTCAGGTCATCACCTTGGTTTTTCTTATCCATACCCATAGCTTCTACCAATTCACTATAATCCGGATCTTTCACCTTATCAAAGAAAAGTGTGGGCAGGTTGTATGCATTTAATATTTTTGATATTCTGATTTTCGTTCCCTTTGCCGTGACACCTAATTTTTCACCGACTTCAGCGGCCAGGCACATACCAATGGAAACTGCCTCCCCATGGGAGAGGCTTTGATAGCCGCCCAATTTTTCAATGGCGTGGCCAAAGCTGTGACCAAAGTTCAGCTTTCTTCTTTCGCCGCCGTCCTTTTCATCTCGTTCCACAATTCCGGCCTTTATTCCGCAGCACCTATGAATAATTCCGCTCAAATGGACGAATGCATGTTTCGTTCCTCCGTAACCCTCCAGCTCCTCGAACAAATTTCCGTCGCTGATTGCACCGTATTTGATTATTTCGGCCATTCCTTCGGCAAGTTGCCTGTCATTTAATGTAATCAGCAGATCAGGGTCTATCATGACTCCCAACGGTTGATGAAAAGCTCCCAACAGATTTTTACCTTGAGGCAGATCTATACCTGTCTTTCCGCCCACCGAGGAATCCACCTGGGCCAACA
>CAYYHH010000235.1:0-3710 GCA_964471645.1 uncultured Oscillospiraceae bacterium | reverse complement strand
TCATGACGCACAGGTGAAACCATAAACCTCACAGAAGCCCGGCTTCATTATCTAAAAATATAAAAAACCTTTTGTGTGTATAAGATTATCCATTATATGGAACAATTTTGACTATAAAAGAGGCAATCTTATCTAAATTTGGAGCATTAACGATTTGTGTATAAGAAATCCGGCTTTTCTTATACACAAATTCACCCTTTCAATTATTTAGATAAGATTCAGGAGTTTAGAGAAAAGTAGGGCACGTTTCGGAGCTGATCTTATACACAGATTGAAATTCCTCGGATTTTAGATAACCCCGGCTTTGCTTCATGTCTAAGCCGTGAAATACTTGTTTTGCTTTATGTGTAAGCGTAAGACACCGATATTGCTTATAGCCATCGTTTCATTGATTTGATACAATGAAAGAAGGGCCCTGCTTTTTTTACATATTGAGCCGATGCTAAAAAGAGGTCAAAGGCCCGGCCGTTGACGGCATAAAGAACGGATTAATAAACGGCATAAAGAACGGATAAATAAACGGCAAAAACGGTTGGATAAGACGACAAAAAACGGATGCAAAAAATGGTCATTGGAACACTTAAACTAAAAATCCATATCCCCTGGTCCCATTCCCTGAAAGATAAACGCATGGTCGTTAAAAGCCTATGTTCCAGGGTGCGGAACAAATTCAATGTGTCGATTGCGGAAGTTGAGGAGCAGGATATTCATCAGGTAGCCGTTATAGGGGTCGCTTTTGTTACAACCGATAATGCCCAGGCCGACAGCATAGCCGATAACGTTATCAATTTCATTTACGACATCACAGAGGGAGATGTATTATCCATAGATCGGGAAGCATGGATGTATTAAAATGCAATTCCGGCTTCAGGGGCGGCGGACCGATCGGGAATCGGTATGAATGCGGCCTGGCGGACCGATCGGGAATCGGTATGAATGCGGGCCGGCGGATTGGTCGAGGCTAAATAAGAATACAAGGCTGATGTATGAGCCGGGGCGCAATCGGGGCGTAATAAGAATAAAAGGCCGGCGGATAGGCAGGGCAAAAATTAGGGGAAGGATATGGTCATATACACCAATCAGGAATTTTGGAAAAGTGTGCCCAGGGACAGAAAAGGCCGTCTGGAAGCGCAGTTGCTTCGCCTGCGAAAAGAATTCCTGGACAGCGGGTACGGTATTTTTGGTACCAGCCGCGGAACCCAGACGAGGAAGTTCGTCGGAACAAAGAATTTGTTCAAGTTTCGGGTAGGCGACGGCGATAGGATTATCTTTACATACAGTGAAAATGTAATAAATACCCGGGAAGACGATGATCACGGGATATATTTGCTTCGCTATGTAACCCACGATGAGCAGGCAAGAGCAGCCAGAGGGCTCAAGATACAAACTTCTGAATGGGCGATGGAATCCGACGGACCGACATTGGGGAATGCGGAACCCCTGGACAACAGCGATGCGGCATTGATTCCCGAATACGACGATTATTTGGACATAGAATCGGTTGTTACATACCTTATCCATTCCGATGTGGAAAATGGCAAAGAGGTGTTAATAAAGGATGCCAGGGTAGACAGGCAGCAGTACGATTGTATCACCGATCTCGATCCTATGCTTGTGATCGGAGGAGCGGGAAGCGGCAAGACGCTGGTCTCTATACATAAAGCACGTATTTATAGAGGTTATGAAAATAAGGTTGCCTATTTCACATTGTCGAGGCATCTAAAGAAAAACTCTGAATCAATATACAGTAAATTGAAAACTGCCGGCGAACCTGTCGAATTCCATTCTATCAATGAATTTTGCATGCAGTATCTTTCATTAAATGAAAAACAATATGTTGGATACGAAAGATTTCATAAAGGGTTTTTCAGCAGAGTCGGTGAAAAAGACTTTGACTCTTTTGACATCTGGGCGGAAATAAGGGGGTTGATCAAGGGATACATGGGCGAGGATTGGTATAGACCTCACTCTTTCAGCTTCAATGATTATCCGGGCGACACGATCCAATTTCTGAAACAGCAAAGTATGATCGAGGCGGTAAACGGCGATGACAGAAGCCTCCGGTGCATCATAAAAAGTACAGATGAATTAGAAAGTGCTATCCGGATAATCAAAAGCCAAACAGCACAGGAGTCAACTACAATCGATGAAAACGAAATCATTACGGCACTTACAAGCATGTATAATGATAATAAGCGCTTCCGCTGCATGAGCAAGGGCGAAAAACTCATCGATGAAACGATGTACACTGAGTTGGACAGCCAAGCGACTATCTACAACCCGGCTGAAAGAAGGCTTATATACAGGTTGGCTGAAAGATACCAGGAATGGATGGATAAAAACGGTCTGTTCGATGATAACGATCTTGCCGCCTCAGTAATTTCAGCCATGGAGAAAAACAACAACAATTTACCTGCGGGTGCATTTGATTTCATAGTGGTGGATGAGGCCCAGGACTTTACTGAAATGCAGATATATATGCTTACCCGCCTTGTACGGTCCCTGAAGAACATAACTTATGCGGGTGACATACATCAAATTATAAATCCCACCTATTTTCGCAATGATCGCCTTAAGAAGCTGTACCATTTGAGCGGCTGTGAACTGGCAATCCGGATGCTGGGCAGAAATTACAGGAGCCAAAAAAGTATCGTGGATCTCGCCAACAGACTTTCCGGGATCAGGCGCAGGCAAATCGCAAAGGAAAAGGAAGCCACCGAGCAGCTTGAGGTGGCGATGATAGATGGGAATATGCCCTTCTATCTTAAAAACACACCGGAAAATCTCAGGCTAAGTTTGCTTTCGCTTTCGGAGCGGGCGGATGCCTGCATTATAATAGCCGATGAAAGCGACAGACATAAGCTGGAAACTTTTGCGGGGGAGAGGCTTTACAATGTATTTACCATACAGGAAGCCAAGGGGCTTGAATTTGAATATGTTTTTTGCTATAACCTGACATCCGCCTATAAAAGTGGTTGGGAAGATATCTTTGCGGGAAAGGCCAGAAAGAACTCAAAATATCGTTTTTATTTCAACGTAATTTATGTGGCAATTACGAGGGCAACAGAAAATCTATGCATTTTTGAGGAAAGTGATGTTTTCATAAATGGGGACGATCTGGCATCCTATTTTATATTTGCCGATGTATTCGATTAAGATGCGTTGGGCATAACGGGTCAGGTTTCACCCGCCGAAGAGTGGTTCCGACGCGGAAAGAAAATGGCAGCGGAAGGACAGTTTGAGCTGGCGATAAGATATTATCATAAGGCCAGAACAATGAAAGAGGCTGATCGCTGTATGGCTCTGCTGGAATTTGAATCAGGGAACCATCATTATGCAATCGACCGGCTGACGGAATTGGAGGAATATGCGCTTGCCTTTGAATTGGCGGCTAAAATACAGAACAAGGACAAAATGGCAATAAATAAAATACTGTCGGCAAAGCAGAATGCCAAAGAGATAGACGACGAATATGGCGGGACATTCCTTATGAGGTTGTTGGCGACCTTCCAGGGAAACGAAAAATACCGCAATTTAATCTATGTAAACTATTTAGAGGAAAAAATCGGATTGACGGAAGAAAAAATCCTGCAAGCTGTGGACGCTTTAGAGATCATGGCGAATTGAAAAGCATGCAGGCTTAGATAGTCTAACAAAAATACAAGGGCATGGTGATTTATATGGCGGAACAAAAAGATGCAATGACAATG
>CAYYHH010000234.1:0-3735 GCA_964471645.1 uncultured Oscillospiraceae bacterium | reverse complement strand
TGCTATGAAATCGTCATTTTAGTCCCGGATTCTTAAATTAATTGAAATTCTGCTCATTTTTGGGCCGTTTCGTGTAAATATTCAGCTATCTTACCTTCACAGGATTATCACTGAAAAAATGACCGGCGTTACTGTTCACACCCACCTTAGGCTAAGGGCGCGTGATCCATGCGAGAGAGCCTTGAGGGGTTTTGTGCGATCCACCCCTGAAGAAACGAAATGCCTTGGTGTAATATCAAACACTGTCACTTTGCTAGTTTGTTTGATATTCCAAGGAATGAGTTTCAAGGTCGGTGGATGCTAAAACCACGAAGCGCCTCCGAGTGTGAATCATGCGCCCTGATCAGATTGGGGTGAAAACAGTAACTGACCGGCACATAACCGTGAGTAAATTGCGGACGGGAGTTGACAATTACCATTTTTTACTTTAATATTAGTAATTGAGCGAAAAGGGAGTAGTTCATAGTTTGTGGCCAACAACCCGGCAAATAGCCTGGCCATAAACCCGTTTACGGGAACAAGACTTTTAGCATAGAATGCATTGCATTGCAGATATTATGTTAAAGGTCTTTTTTGTTTATAAGAAAGAATCACTGTAATGGCTGTAATGGCTATAATGGCTTTAATAGCTTTTTGCACTGTATTTTATCGGCTATTTCTATTAGGGAAAAAGGATGGGACAAATGTACGAACAACAAACAATTCAAAATGTCTTAAATGCATTACAGGTTGACCCCGAGTCGGGATTACAAACAGAGGAGGTATCACAGCGCCTGGATAAATACGGGCCTAACGCCTTCGAAGAAAAGAAATCTAAGACAAAGCTCCAGATGTTTCTGGCCCAATTGAAAGATCCGATGATATACATCCTTTTTGCTGCCGCGGGGATCTCATTGTTCCTGCGAGAGGTGGCAGATGCAATAATTATTTTGGCCATTATCCTTTTAAACGCAACAATTGGCATGGTCCAGGAAGCCAAAGCCGAAAAATCGCTTGAAGCCTTGAAAAAGCTCTCCAGCCCGACCGCATTGGTCAGGAGGAACGGAAAATTATGCGATATAGAAGCGGGCCTGTTGGTTCCCGGGGACATAGTCATTTTGGAAGCAGGGAGAGTAGTACCCGCAGATTTACGACTGTTGAGCAGCATAAATCTTAAAATTGAAGAGTCTGCCCTGACCGGAGAATCTGTCCCGGTAGAAAAGCATGCCGAATTCATTGCCGAAGAAGAAATTACTCTTGGGGACCGCCTCAACATGGCCTACCTTTCCACCAGCGTGGCTTATGGAAGAGGGGAAGGAGTAGTGGTCAAAACTGGCATGGACACTGAAATTGGAAAAATTGCAAAGATGATCAGCGAATCGCCTGATGAGATGACTCCTCTGCAAAGACGTCTCGGTGATCTGGGGAAAATCCTCGGCGTTATTGCGCTGCTTCTTTGTGCTGCCCTCTTTGTTATTGCACTGCTTCAGGGCAGGGATGTCATGGAAATGCTTTTGACTGCAATTTCATTGGCCGTAGCTGCGATCCCCGAAGGATTGCCTGCAGTTGTGACCATAGTACTCGCGTTAGGTGTTATGCGGATGGTTAAGGTCAATACCATCGTAAGGAGATTGCCTGCGGTTGAAACATTAGGCTCTGTCAGCGTAGTATGCTCAGATAAAACAGGTACATTGACCCAAAACAAAATGACAGTTACAAAGGTATATGCCGATGGAAATCTCCTGAACGTAAATAATTTAGATCTTGAAAAAAGTTCCCTTTTTATCAAAGGTTTCGTACTGTGCACCGATGCAATCGCGGATGAAGAAAATCGTTTCGGCGATCCCACTGAATTGGCATTGCTGGACATGGGCATAAATCTGGGGGCAACCAAAAAGGATTTGGAACAAGCCTCCCCCAGAATAAACGAACAGCCTTTCGATTCGGGCAGAAAAATGATGACCACCGTTCATAAGAGTGATGACGGAAAAGTAATAAGCTACACCAAGGGAGCTGTGGACAGAGTCATAACCAATTGTACTCACATTCTGCAAAATGGCTGTTTGAGACCAATCACAGATAAAGACCGGGAGAACTTTGAACAGGCGTCAAAAGAAATGGCAACAATGGCATTGCGCGTTCTTGCTTTGGCTGTAAAGTATGATGACGATTCTGCCGACGAAGATAATCTTGCCATGGTCGGCCTTGTGGGAATGATAGATCCGCCCAGACCTGAAGCAGCCGGCGCCGTAGAAATATTCAAGGGCGCCTCCATTATTACCATCATGATAACAGGGGACCACAAAGATACTGCCTTGGCAATTGCAAAGGAATTAGGCATTGCCGAAGGCGAACATCAGTGTATTACAGGAGATTTGTTATCCCAAATGTCTCAAGATGAGTTGGACGTGGCCGTCCCTGCTTTGAGGGTTTTTGCCCGCGTATCGCCGGAACATAAGGTAATGATAGTCAAGGCCTTCAAAGCCAACGGCCATATCGTCTCAATGACCGGTGACGGTGTCAACGATGCACCATCTTTAAAATCTGCGGACATAGGAGTAGCTATGGGAATAACCGGCACGGATGTGGCCAAAGGCGCCTCCGATATGGTTCTTACCGACGACAATTTTGCTACTATTGAAAACGCCATTGAAGAGGGACGAAATATATACAACAATATTAAAAAATCAGTTCTTTTCCTTCTTTCGTCAAACTTGGGAGAAATCATAACCATGTTGGCAGCTATAGCCGTAGGGTTGGCTGCGCCATTGAAGGCCATTCATATCCTATGGGTGAACCTCATAACGGACTCGCTCCCAGCCCTTGCACTGGGCGTCGATCAAGGCGATCCGGATATTATGAAGGAGGAGCCCAGGGATCCAAAAGAAAGCCTTTTTGCCCAAGGCGGATATGCTATTACATTGTTTTTCGGAACTGTAATAGGAGCCATTACCCTTTGCGCTTTTCTTTATCCTCCTGTCACCTATTTAATTGCTGCAGCAGAGCCCGTCACCTTCGCCGGTATCAAGGCCCTGTATGCAGACCCCATTATTTATGCTCACGCCCAGACCTATGCCTTCACAGTTTTGGCCATCTCTCAGCTTTTCAATGCTATCGGGATGAGAAACCTTAAGCGTTCCGTTTTTAAATACAACCATCTCAACAACCGCATGATGATCGTAGCCTTCTTGGTTGCCTTGGGCCTCCAAATAGCCGTAACCGAAGTCCCTTTTTTAGTCGAAGCTTTTGAGACTGCCTCTCTGTCGTTGAAAGAATGGCTTACCTTGATAGCGTTATCAACAGCACCCATCTGGTTCCATGAAATTTTTGTGGCTGTCAGGGTAAGGCGTGCCTGATAAATCATATAAGTCGATATGACCTTGGGCAAGTTTGAATTTTGCCACTTCTTCCCTTAGTGTAGTTGCCTGAGCAGACATTTCTTCACTGGTCGCGGAGTTCTCCTCGGCTGTAGCCGCATTTGTCTGGACTATGGATGACACTTGCGAAAGGCCCATTTTAATCTGCTCTATTGCATTTGCCTGGTCCAGGGATGCCTGCTCAACCCTGGACATGGCTTCGGCAACAAGCCGGGTATCTTTTCCTACCCCTTCTAAAACTCTGGCAGTCTCCGCAGTAATCTGCGTACCCCTGGAAACAGTTTCAACAGAATTTTGTATTAATTCAACCGTTTGCTTTGCAGCTTCCCCCGACTTCGCCGCAAGATTTCTAACCTCATCTGCCACAACGGCAAAACCC
>CAYYHH010000233.1:0-3739 GCA_964471645.1 uncultured Oscillospiraceae bacterium | reverse complement strand
TTACCTCCTTTGTAAACACATATCTTCATAAGCAATTGCCAAAGCCGTTATCCGCTTGCGCTGTGAGCAGCTTTTGCCTTCTATGTGTTAAAACATTTAATTTTGTTTTTTGTCTTTGATAAATACCAGGCTAATATTGATTAGATTCTTTCAATATTTATTACCTGAAGATGACTTGATCCAATCCTACGTTTTAAAACCTGCCTGTTCATCTTTTCCAACCATGATTCCATCTCCTTACCGGCATTGCCGCGCTTTGATACATGAAAATGAATTTAGCAATATCAATAAACGCCCGCTGCCTGACTATCACTTTAACGACAACTTAACTAAGTTAATTAATTTTATCCAATTTTCAGATAACACGCAAGAACAGGTTTGCGGCGCAACAGTAATTGGTTTGCTATTAATTGATTAAATTACTTTGTTATCTTATATGACAGATCACTCAAAACAATATCAAGAGCAGTGCCACACCCGGCAGGCCCAGGATACCGATAAAAACGGCCGAAAAAAAGTTCAATGGAATATGAAGCCCCCAGTAAGCCCCCACCCAATTTACAATTAATATTACTAAACCGCCCAGCAGGCTGTTGGCGATCAATTTGACCAGAAACTTTAAAGGCACCAGAAACAGATACCCCAATATATATAATACGAGGATACCAAAGCCATATGCTAAAAGAATGCCTATTTCCGTGCTCATATCCATATTCAACTCTCCTTAAGGTTCTGTTTTGTCCATATTTTGTATAAAATATGCCGAATATGAATAGAATAGAAGATAAAAGATGAAAGGATTCATGTTTTATGAACGAAAATTTTATAGGTGTAAAGGGGGTCGCCGACAAAATGTATCGTCATTTTTTAAACTTGCCTACGGAACAGACGGAAGAAGAAAAGCTTTATGCTTCCATCAGAGATGCCGAGATCCAGTGGAAACTGGCTGAAGGTCGCTTCAATGAGGCAACAGATCCGGATCTTATCGATTTTGCCACCTACGACATAATGGCCGCAAAATCCAGATATGAATACCTTATAAAGGCGGCAAAGAAACAGTTAGGATAACAGCTACAGAGTCCTTCTTCCTTCAATTGCTTTTGACAAAGTTACTTCATCGGTGTACTCCAAATCCCCTCCTACGGGAATACCGTGGGCTATGCGGGTAGCCTTGATCCCTGAAGGCTTGATAAGCCTGGCAATGTACATGGCGGTGGCCTCTCCCTCAATGTTGGGATTGGTAGCGAGAATAACCTCTTCAATATCGCTTTCCCGCAAACGAGTGATCAATGATTTCAAGTTTATATCTTCCGGCCCTATACCCTCCATAGGAGAAATAACACCGTGGAGCACGTGATAGAGGCCCTTATATTCCCGTATGCGTTCCATGGCCGCTACGTCCTTGGGGCTTTCAACTACACATACGAGTTTTTGATCTCTCGCCTGGTCTGTACATATTCCACAGGGATCTTTGTCCGTAAGATTCCCGCAGACTGAACAATATTTCATTGCCCGTTTTCCCTCGATGATAGCATCTGCTATTGCCACGGCGTCCTTTTCATCCATAGATAAGATAAAGAAAGCCAGCCTTTGGGCTGTCTTTCCACCTATTCCGGGTAATTTGGACAATTGGTTGATAAGGTTATTCAATGGTTTTGAGTAATTCCTCATGCCCGGTCATCTCCTTCTTTATAGACCGGGAATACCCAGGCCACCGGTGAGTTTTCCCATTTCCGACGAGGATATCTCTTCAATTTGACGCAATCCTTCGTTGACAGCTGCAATAATAAGGTCTTGCAGCATTTCAACGTCGTCCGGGTCCACAGCCTCCGGCTTTATAACAATGTCGGTAAGCTGGCGTTTGCCGTTGACGGTAATACTCACTGCTCCGCCTCCCGCTGTCGCCGTCACTTCCTTTTCGTCGATTTCAGCCTGCAGTTCTTCCATCTTCCTCTGCATGGCCTGCATCTGCTGCATCTGTTTTTGCATTGAGGCTTGGCCTCCGCCGCCGGATTTTTTTCCGGCTCTCATTCCCTTGCCCATCATTTCCTCCTTCTACGACGTTTAAAACGCCTGAGTTGCGCTTTATCTCCTCTATTTGACCTCAACATCGATATTGAGACGATTTCCTACCTCGCTGGCTATTTGTTCGGATGTTTTTGATTCCCTGCCGGCTTCTTTCCTTTCCACCAGACAGCATTCCATCCTTAGCCTTCTCCCCATATGCTTTTCCATGAGCTGTGAAATAAATTCGGCATTATCGTTGGCGTATCTGAATGCCATATCGCCGGCCGGCTCCAATCGGAAGCAATCTTCTTCAATTCCCGCCAGCCTGCATCCTATTTTCAGTATGTTAAATGTTCCTTTTTTAGACTCGCCCTCTTTGATGATTTCTTTCCAGATCCTATCCATGTCAGGCTTGTTCATGGGTTTTTTGATCAGTTCGCCGTCAGGCTTTTTATCCGTTTTTTTGCCTGTAGTATCCCCCGGGATCGGTATTTTAACTGTCGTATCCCCATCATCGTTCACCGGCTGCCCGCTGTTTTTCGGAGCGGCCAATCTGACTATGCACAGCTCAAGGAGGATCCGCGGCTGAGTCGACCATTTTGCATCCAGAAGCACACTTGCCAGTTCGACTATGCTCCTATCTACTACGGCCATCGGGATACGCCTGCTTTGTTCCCTTATTCGTTCAACGTTTTCTTCGGATACATTTAGTATATTTTCAGGGTCGGATATAAATTTGGTCATCATGAGATTTCTGTAGTGTGCTATCCAATCCTTCATGAATTGTCTCACTTCCACACCTTCGGATATTATTCGGTCAAGAAATACGAGGGCATCGGCAACTTCCCCCCGGCCGACCATATCTGTGATCTCAATGAAAACTTCTTCACCCCTTGTTCCGAGTATCTGAAGCACATCATCCCTGGTGATTTCTTTGTGCCCCCCTGTAATGCACTGATCCAGAAGCGACAGACTGTCCCTTACAGAACCGTCCCCGTTGGCGGCAATGATCCCAAGCGCGCCATCCGTTATTTCAACCCCAAGCTTCTTACAAATCGAGAGCATACCTTCCTTCAGCAGCTTTTCGGGCACTCTTCGAAAATCCAGACGAAGGCAACGTGACAATATAGTTGCAGGAAGTTTATGGGGTTCCGTGGTGGCCAATATGAACATTACGTGGGAAGGAGGTTCCTCGAGGGTTTTTAGCAAGGCGTTGAAGGCACCGGTAGAGAGCATATGCACTTCGTCGATGATATAGACCTTGCACCTGCCGGTAACGGGTGGATATTTAACGCTTTCCCTCAATTCTCTGATATTATCAACGCCATTGTTAGAGGCGGCGTCTATTTCAATCACATCTAAAAAAATACCGTCTTTGATGGCAATACAGCTATCGCAAACTCCGCAAGGACGGTTTTCCTGAGGAGCTTCACAGTTCACTCCCTTTGCCAGAATTCTGGCTGTTGATGTCTTTCCCGTCCCCCTGGTGCCGCAGAAAAGATAAGCGTGACCGGTCGTGCCGTTACGGATTTGATTTCCCAGTATTTTTACTATGTGTTCCTGTCCCAGAATACCTTCAAAGGTTTCCGGCCGGAAGCTTCTGTATAGTGCTTGATGCATTATTGCTCCTTAAAAATTGCCCTTTGCCGGCCCCGCATGGAGATGGAACAGGCGTAACTGCGGCACATAAGAGGTTCCGTTTATCGCTGCTTCCTTCCGGATCTGACGAGGT
>CAYYHH010000232.1:2196-3742 GCA_964471645.1 uncultured Oscillospiraceae bacterium | reverse complement strand
TCCATTTGTATAGGATGTACAGTGAATGAGTTGTACATTGAGATGCACAGTGAATAGAATATCCGGCGAACAATGCGAAAAGAACAGATTATGGTGAAAGCTAAAGCCTATTTGCAAAGACAAACAAATATAAACAATATAAACAATATAAATACAGATTATAGAAAAAATAAAAACAAACCGGAGGAAATACCATGGTAAACATAGGTAACGATTGGGATGGTTTGCTGACAGGTGAATTTGATAAGGAATATTACATAGAATTGCGTCGGTTTCTGATTTCCGAATATCGATCTAATGTGATTCACCCATCGATGCACGATATTTTCAATGCGCTGAAATACACCCCGTGCAGCAAGGTCAAAGCGGTGATTCTTGGTCAGGATCCATATCACGGGCCGGGACAGGCCCACGGCTTGTGCTTCTCCGTTATGAAAGGAGTACCCAAACCTCCTTCGCTGGAGAATATTTTCAAAGAACTTCACTCTGACCTTGACATTGCCCCGCCCAACCATGGCTATCTGAAGGATTGGGCCGATCGGGGTGTTATGCTGCTGAATACGGTTTTAACAGTGAGGTCGGGTATGGCAAATTCACACAAAGGGAGAGGTTGGGAAATATTTACGGACAAAGTGATAGAAATATTGAATAATAGAGAGGATCCGATGGTATTCTTATTATGGGGTGCAAACGCCAAGGCCAAGGCTCCGTTTATAACGAACAAAAATCATCTGATTTTGACGGCGGCCCATCCCAGTCCGTTGTCTGCTTACAATGGTTTCTTCGGATGTCGGCACTTTTCAAAGACCAATGAGTTTTTAAGCCATTACGGTGAACCTATCGATTGGAGGATAGGATAAATCCAAGGATAAGATTACGTAAGGGAGAAAACACCACCGACATCTTTAAAAAAATGAGTCAAAAATAAAACGAGGGGGGAAGATTGATGGGGAAATTTATTGTTATCGCAATCATCGCCGTGCTGGCACTCTTTATAATAGGAGTCTACAACGGTCTGGTAAAGCTGAGGAACTTAGTTGAAGAGGCTTTTGCAACCATGGATGTGTACCTCAAGAAAAGGTATGATTTGATACCAAATCTTGTAGAAACGGTCAAGGGCTATGCGGCTCACGAGGCAGGAACCTTGGAAAAGGTTATAAAAGCCAGGAACATGGCCGCCTCTGCAGTCAGCGTGGAAGACAGGATCCAGGGGGAAAATATGCTCACCGGAGCCTTAAGAAACTTATTTGCACTGTCTGAAGCATATCCGGATCTTAAAGCCAACACCAACTTTATGGATCTTCAGGCTCAATTACAAAGGGTTGAAGAAGATATAGCAAATTCCAGAAAATATTACAATGCCACCGTAAGGGAATACAACATTAAAACCGAGGCGTTCCCTTCCAACATCATCGCCGGTCTGTTCAAATTCACCAGGAAGCCTTTGTATGAGGTAACGGATGAAGCGGAACGGCAGAATGTGCAGGTCAAGTTTTAATTTCAGGATATGAAAATCTGTTGAAAACGGCGAATCTGTTGAATTTGC
>CAYYHH010000232.1:0-2096 GCA_964471645.1 uncultured Oscillospiraceae bacterium | reverse complement strand
CAGAACCGGTGCAAATCGAAGGGTATAACCCAGCCGGTTATTACAGGGGCTGTAAACGGGAGCTTGATTATGGGAAACAAAGGGATCAGATATTTAGTCATGGCTTTGATCGTTGTGTCAATACCCGTTTTTGCGGCCGGTTTTGCTTGGGCGGCCAATTTTGAAACGGAAAGATTTGATGTGACGGTTCGGGTCAATGAGGATTATTCATGGGATGTTACTGAGACGATTTCCATGAATTTTACCTCCGACAGCCATGGTATCTTTCGTTATATACCCTATAAGGGCTATATATATTATGAACGTAACGGTCAGCCGGAAGAGCAATTTTACAGATTGAAGATAACAGACATAGATATCCCGGGATATCATTATGAAAAATCCTACGAGAACAACAGCATAGTCTTTAAGATAGGCGACGCCGATGTCTATGTAAGAGGACCTCATACATACAAAATATCGTATAAAGTAACTGCATTGGAAGACCGGATAGACAGCTTCGACCAGTTTTATTGGAACTTGTTGCCCACGGATTGGAATACTTCAATCGATGCCGGCAGTTTTACCGTTATCATGCCGAAGGCTTTTAATATTGACGATATGGAATTTATTTCAGGATTCTACGGCGCAACCGATACATCGATGGTTAAATGGGGTGATTTAGAGGAAACGGAGATTAACGGGGAATCATTAATAACTGTCCAGGGGGAAATCACCCGTCCCATAGCGGCGGGTGAAGGTATTACTGTTCGCATAATGCTCCCGGACGGATACTTTACCGGTGTTAAGACCAACAATTGGATGTTGGGGTTGTTATTGTTTTTGATCGTATCGACGCCTGCGGTCGGATTTTTGCTTTGGTTTTTGTTCGGCAGGGATCCTAAGGTTGTCAGAACTGTAGAATTCTATCCTCCGCAGAACACCAATGTTGCCGAAACAGGTTATATTATCGACGGTGTTGTGGACAGCAAGGATATAGTCGCCCTTGTCATTGAATTTGCGGGAAAGGGCTATCTGAACATCATAGAAAAAGGTAAAGGTTTTATCCTGCAAAAAAATAGCGAGCTTCCGGACGGGGCCAAGGATTACGAACGCACGGTTTTCAGAGGTATATTCGGAAAAAAAGATGAGATCGATATCAAAGAGTTGTCAAAGGAGTTTTATCCCAATTTATTAAAGGCGCAAAATCAGCTGCGTAAATCTTTCACAAAACCCAAAGAGAATCGCATATTCAGTCAAAACTCTATTATTTCCCGATTCGTTGCGGGAATGCTTATGGACGTTCCCTTGCTGGCATTCATTATTCTGGGAACAGGATACGCATATCGACCTTATGAGCACGGCATATTACCTATATTTGCGGCAATAGGCGCTTTGGTGGGCTATTTTACATCAATATCGATACATGATAAGAGACATTCGACTTCAAAAGCAAAAAAAATAGGATCATACATTTTCCCGGGGATTATTTTGATCATATGTCTTTCGGCAGTGGCCGTATATGGGGTGCTATTCATTGACTTGCCTATATTCGCTATTGCAGCCGTTGCTTCCTCGGTTATCTGTTGGCTATTTACTTTATTCATGAAGCAAAGGACAAAATTCGGGGCAGAGATGCTTGGCAAAATATTAGGTCTTAAAGAGTTTATTCGCACGGCAGAGCTGGATCGTATAAAAAAACTGGTTGAAGAAAATCCGGCTTATTTTTACAAGATACTTCCATATGCATATGTTTTCGGGCTGACGAGTATTTGGGCAAAGAAATTTGAGTCGATTGCCTTGCCTCCACCCGATTGGTATCATAGCAGTACCGGCAATGTCTTTAACCATGTTCTCTTCGTCAAATCATTCAACAGCTACACAAAGACAATGAACAACAATATAACTATACCTAAAAACTCCGGAAAAGGTGGCTTCGGCGGAGGAGGTTTCTCAGGCGGCGGAGGCTTCTCCGGAGGTGGAATGGGGGGAGGCGGCGGCGGTGGCTGGTAGGTCGCAGCCGGTTACACCACCGAAACTGTGCCGTTTACTGCCGGGGTTCTACAAAAGGAATCCCGAAGTATTCTGTAAGGGAAAGCACTAATATTCTGGCTATC
>CAYYHH010000231.1:1687-3789 GCA_964471645.1 uncultured Oscillospiraceae bacterium | reverse complement strand
TATTATTAAAACGCCGGCGCAAGGGCGGTCAGCCCCGAGGTCTCTTCGAGTCCAAAAATTATATTCATATTTTGGATTCCTTGACCGGAAGCTCCTTTTACCATGTTATCGATTGCGCTGCATATTATCAGCTTGCCCGTACGCCTGTCGAAGTGCAAAGATATGTGACAGTTGTTCGATAGTTTAACGTTGCGAACGTCGGCATACTTCCCATCCGGCAGAACCTGCACAAAGGGCTCATTTTCGTAGGCTTCCCGGTAGCATTGCCGCAGGGTATCGAAATCAGCTTTGGCATCACAATATATGGTTGACAGTATTCCTCTGTTAATCGGTAATAGGTGCGGGGTAAAAGTTACATTAATTGGTCTGCCCGTAAACTTCGACAGTGTTTGCTCAATCTCCGGCGTATGTCTGTGGGCCCCCGCTTTATAGGCGGAAAAACTTTCATTGCACTCGGGAAAATGTGTGTTTTGAGTCATGGTTCTTCCCGCGCCGGTCACACCGGATTTGGAATCAATTATAATCCCGTCCGCATGAACAAGATTCTCCTTGAGCGCCGGCCAAAGGGCCAGAGCCACGGAAGTAGGATAACAGCCGGGATTTGCCACCAGGCGGGAATCCTTTATTTCTTTCCTAAAGACTTCGCTGAGTCCATATACAGCCTGTTTATGTATTTCATCGTTTATGAAATTCTCCCCGTACCATTCCTGATATTCACATTCTTTTTCTAAGCGAAAATCCGCCCCTAAATCTATAAAAACAACACCTTTTTCTAAGCAACCTATTGCCAGCTCCTGTGAAAGCCCATGGGGAAGCGAAGCGAAAACCACATCGCAGCTCTGCATCATTTTCTCAGGGTCCTTATCCAGAATCAGATCGACCATACCCTCGAGACTCGGATATATATTTGAAATACGCTCACCGTGAAAACTCACGGAGCTTATTGCCTCCAATTTTACATCAGGGTGCCCGCTCAGGAGCCTTACTAATTCCACCCCGGCATATCCCGTGGCCCCGATTATTCCCGCCTTTATTCCTGCTTTTATTCCTGCCGACATATTACTCCTCCAATATCAAAGTCTCTTTCTGATAAGTGACTATCGCCCACCGAAGCCGAATTGCGATAGTAAAATATTTATGCATAATATTCAAACCCGGCTTGAGATTAACCATATCCGGCTCAGGATTACTAATGCGATTATTGCAGCGTCATTCCGCAATATTATAACACTCTTTATAATATCCAAATCCGGTCCAGGACTACTAATGCGATTACTGCCACATCCTTCTGCAGTAGCGAATTATTTATCAGCCGGCCCCGACCCAAGGCATGATGACGTAAAAAAATATTTATTATGTGTTCATATAAAAGACCCTTTACGAAAAGTCTTTCTGAAACAATTAATTAATAATTATACATTACTGCGCATAATATGCAAGTCTTTTTTAGTAATTAAAAATTCTTTACGCATTATGCTATAGTTACCCCCCCTCATGTCATGATTCGTGTGTCAAAAGATGTAAAGCACAAACCGCCATACTGTATTGTGAGCATCCCGCGATTTTACGACTAAATGACCTGCATGCTTCGAAACATGCTGGTCTGATTTTGCAGTAGCTTTTTATGATTTTGAGCCTAAAGGATTATTATTTGAGGATTTATAAACCATTTCCTATTTAAAATATGACAGATTCAGCGCTTCCTTAGCTAGCCTGTTTATCAATCGAAGGATTCGATGGAATGGAGATAATCATCTATAAATATAATTCGCCCACTGCCACCACACAGGTGGGCCCGGTTAAGAAAAGTTCTTCTATTTTTCCGCCATTATTTATAGCAGTTACAAATAATTCACCGCCGAGAACATTTATTTTAGTATTGTTGCCGTTTACCCGCCCGGCTAAAGTCAGCGATGCAACCGTTGCCCCCGCTCCGGTCCCGCAGGCCAAAGTAAAATCCTCCACTCCCCGCTCATAGGTTAATAATTTTAATTCGTTCTCCCCTATTACCTCATAGAAGTTTACATTTGTTCCCTTGACAAAGGCCGGGTGACTGCGCATTTTACGGCCCAACTCGCAAAGTCCGGCCCTGTCAGGGTTTT
>CAYYHH010000231.1:0-1677 GCA_964471645.1 uncultured Oscillospiraceae bacterium | reverse complement strand
TCCGCCGAATCTTCAGCGTCTTCCGTAGCGGCATCTTCCGCTGTCAGGATTTTCAAGCCCCTTTGTCGATACTGATCCTGCTATCGGCCTTGATTGCGGCACTTCAGTGACCATATGCGGCAACCCGGGGTTACCCAGTTCTACATATGAATACTGATATGTTTTCCCATCTATGTCCAGTGAACAGTCCTGTTCGAGTTTTGTTACATTGTTGAGTTTAATTCTGTAAAGATTCTCACTTTCCCGTTGGCCGTAAACCATGCCGGAAGTCGTCTCGATTATTTGCTCCGCCCCCGAAAGCCCGTTTTCATAACCATAGCGGGCAATACACCTGGCGCCGTTTCCGCACATTTCTGCCATGGTTCCGTCGGCATTAAAAAAGTACATTTTAAAATCGCCTCCTGATTCCGGGCGATCCACAGCAATAAAACCATCGGCTCCAATAGACAGGCATCTGCGGCATACTGCCTCCGCTGCATCCCCCAAGTCATCAATGGGGATCCCTTCATTGATATTGTTGATTATTATAAAATCGTTGCCTGCACCGTGCATTTTCGTGAATCTCATTAACAACCGCTCCCCTTTCCCAGATTCATCATCCGGCCTCAAATAACTATAGGAACATACGCCAATGGCCATAACGTTCATCGCCGATCACAGTGCTCCTTCCCTCAATTCATCCAGCCCCAAATGGTTTTATCCCGGTCTGCCATCAAATTGTGGCTTTATCCGGCCCTCCATCAAATTGTGGTTCTATCCAATCTGCCATCAAATTGTGGTTTTATCCGATCTGCCATCAAATGGTGGTTTTGTCCGGTCCGCCCTTAGGTAGAGCCCGCTATTTCAGATGTTCCGGAATAATGTCATTACCTATCATATGCTCGTAGCTTTGGCGTTTGACTATCAACTCGCTGCAGCCGTTTTTAACAAAAACCACCGCAGGAATTGGAGTTCTGTTGTAATTTGATGCCATGGAATATCCATAGGCGCCCGTGGAAAATACAGCAAACAAATCGCCTGCTTTAACGTTTTCGGCAATTTTGATATCTCTAATCAGGATATCGCCCGATTCACAGCATTTTCCCGCAATGGTGACCGTATCCGTTTCCGGGCTGTCCGCACGATTGGCTACCGATCCATAATATTGGGCATTATACAGTGCAGGCCTTATATTATCCGTCATTCCGCCGTCAACCGACACGTATTTCCTGACGCCCTTTATATCCTTAATCTCGCCGATGGTGTAAAGGCTGATGCCCGCTTCCGCAACAATGCTCCGCCCCGGCTCTATTACTACAACCGGCCTTTTCATGCCTGAGCTACTATAAAACTCTTCAATCTTCTTCATAGCCGGATCAAGATAGTAGCTGAAGGATTTGCGCTGTTCACCGACATAGGTTGCCGCAAATCCTCCTCCCAAATTGAGTTCCTTAACATCAAATTCGAATCGTCTTTTTACTTCTTTGACCATCTTTAGCATCACATCGATGGAAAGAAGGTAGCAGTCATTTTCAAATATCTGAGAGCCTATGTGGAAATGAAATCCCAGAAAATTCACATTCTCCGACCTTATTGCCGCCTCCACTTGAGGATAGATTACATCTTCATCCAAAGGGATTCCAAATTTCGAGTCTTTCTTTCCTGTTATTATATAATCGTGGGTATCCGCCTCAACAC
>CAYYHH010000230.1:0-3795 GCA_964471645.1 uncultured Oscillospiraceae bacterium | reverse complement strand
GCAACTACGCCCCTTGTGGACTTTCACCACAGATTGACGGCATGCCCGTCATACAAATAAAAAATGGGCAAGCACTTATGTTTGCCCATCTTTAACCGATTTAACTAATTATAATTATACTTCCAGTTTCAAGTCTCTGTGTTTGATCCTGGTTATGAAAATGTAGATTGCTATGCCCACAACTACCCAGGACAACCCCAGCTTCATTGCCTGCGGCGAGAGGCTGAACCATACTATACCTATGACAACGAGTCCGATCAGCGGCAATATCAGGTGCTTCCAATACTTCCTCGATTTCTTCTTATAAAAGAAATAATAAATTACCGTGAAATTCAGTATGATAAAAGCCGACAAAGCGCCGAAGTTGATCAGCTCGGCCAAATCCTGTATTCCTTGGGTAAAGCCTAAAGTAATTACGAGTGAAATGATGGCGATCATTATCGTTGCCACGTGCGGTGTCTTGAATTTGGGGTGGACTTTTGATAAAGGTTTGGGCAGGAAACCGTCTCTTGCCATTGAGAATATTATCCTGGAAATAGCAGCTTGTGCCACAAGACAGTCTGCAATACCCCACGCCAAGCCCGTTGCGATGGCGCAAATCCACATGACGGCGGCACCGCCCGCTACTTCTGCTACCTCGTAAAATGCGCTGTCAATGTCGCTGAAGGTTGAGATTCCCTCCCAAGGGATAACGCATGCAGCCAAATAGGTCTGGACAAAGAAGAATCCGCCTACAAGAACAAGCGCCCAAATGCTGGCACGGCCTACTGCATCTCCTCCCCCTTTAGCTTCCTCGGCCAGAGTTGAAATACCGTCAAATCCAAGGAAAGATAATACGCAGACCGATACCGCACTGAGGACTATGCCTATGCTGAATTTATCTGCATTGAATATCGGCTTCAAGGTAAAGCTTACATCCGGATTGTTTACTATGTAATGAATTGCGGCACCGCAAAATATTATAAATACTATGACTTCAAAGACCAACATAATCCAATTAAGACGTGATGTAAACTCGATACCGATAACGTTTATAACAGTGTTAAATCCTACAAATAAAATTACCCAGAACCAGAAGGGCACCCCAGGTAGAACGGATCCCATGGCAACAGCCGCTACAACGTAAAGTAATGCAGGGACCAGAATATAGTCCAATAAAATCGCCCAGCCGGATACAAAACCTACCGCCTTACCTATAGCGTGGGTGGCATACCCGTAAACAGATCCGGAAACAGGGAACTCCTCCGACATCCTCCAGTAGCTGAAGGCCGTAAAAATCATTCCGACCATGCCGATCATATAGGCCAGAACCACCATCCCCTCGGATATAGACATAACTGTCCCGAAGATTCCAAAGGGGGCAATGGGAACCATGAAGATCAGCCCGTACACGACCAGGTCTTTGGTGGAAAGGGTACGCTTTAGTTCTTGCTTATAGCCTAAGCTTTCCAGACTCTTTTTTTCAGACATCCTTTTTACCTCCTACTCAAAAAATAGTAATAATATATATGAAAAAATGCTAAAACCTAACTCCCGGTGCGTATTTCTTCGGAAAGACAAAGCGGACTGTTTTTTCCGGATCCACTACCTGGCTTATGCGTACATCTCCGACCAGACTCATGAGCATTACAAGTTCCGGGCGAGAATAAGTTTTTAATCTTTCCTCCAAAAACTTGAGCATGAGTTCCGTCGCCAGGGAAATAGCTTCATCAACGCTGGGCTTGGAAACTATGACGGCAAAGCTCTCATCATTTTCAAGTACCGGGAACTCAGGGGCTTTACCTTTGACCACATCTAATGTAAGGTTGACCTTAGCCGGTATCTCAAGGCCTGAAACCCCAATTTCACCATCGCCCATTGCCGCATGGCAATCCCCTAAGCCGAACAGAGCACCGGGTACGGCCACAGGGAAATAAATAGTGGCCCCTTCTGTAATCATAGGGGTATCCATATTCCCCCCATGCGGTCCGGGGGTTCCGTTGTTGACGGGTTCTCCCACCGGGGCAACGCCAATGACCCCGATCATCTTTTTTACCGGTATCTTTAGATCCAGGTATTCTACAAAACCGTCCTTGATAGGTGCAATTCTCACGTGACTGCCCTCAAGCATATGTCCGAGAACACCTTCATTTTCCAAGCAACATACTGTACCCCTGTCGCTGATATCAATTCGATTGACAGTGACCTTCAAAGCATCGCCCGGCTCCGCCCCCTCAACATAAACTGGTCCTGTTGCAGGGTTTATCCGATCCCAATCCAACTGATCAAACTTGTCTTCCGGATCGCGCAATTGATTGGAGAAACAATCCAGGGTTTCGATATCAAGGGTCGTGCCGGCGGTTACCTTCAAAGCAGGAGCATTATCCTTTGAAAAATTGTACGCAGCTTTGTCAGAAAAAAGATCCATTTTAAGCCTCCTTCCATTTTTAACTATTCATTTTATGTATTAAAATTTAGACCAAAAATATTTTAGGTTATAAAAATTTCCGGTTCCTTATTACTGGCTTGAACCGGTCAATAACGATGTGGCACTGTTCTAATATAATACTTATATCATCAAACTAATCCATTGTCAAAATCTTCTAACATATTAGTCTATTTCCACAAAAACTGGGTTCTGTAAACAGGACATTTCCAAGCTTATGTCCTGTTTTCCCGCAGGCCTCGACTGTGCTGAACAAGTCATTTTTTTTATACCGACTCGTTCAGTAGGCCCCAATTATTGGCGAGCTGAGCCATAGGCGTTGTAATTTACGATTACTGAACAAGCCAAAATCAGACTTGATTGTAATAGTCATCAAACCAAAACCTGACTTGATTGTAATAGGCCTTAATGAGCAAACCCAAAACCTGACTTGATTATAATAGGCCTTAATGAGCAAACCAAAATCAAATTTGTTCGCCATACCAAGATTATGATTATAAATCGTACCGTAAAATTACTCCTACAAACCCATTCCCGAACCGTCTTCGAAATCTTTAGTAGTCTTGAACCACTATTGATACCGGGTCGACTGACATTTCATTGAAAAGCAACGGTTTTGATCTTCCTGGGGCATGTTCCCGTTGAAAATTCCCAGCAGGGGCAACGGGAACCTGGCCAATTTATACCCTTGCCGTTGCTTTTGCCCAACTATCGACTGATATTTCATATATGCGCACTGGGGATTGGTTGTGCACATTAACTATGTCAGAACAGTTTTGCTATGCTTTCGGTATAAGGAGGGTAAATCACACCTTTTTCTGTTACAATCGCTGTTATCAGATCGGCATCGGTCACGTCAAAGGCCGGATTATAGGTCTTAATTCCTAGGGGCGCCATGGGCTTCACATACCACGCTTTATATATTTCATCTCCCGGCCTCAGCTCTATGGGAATATCCTTTCCGGTGGCGGTGTTTATATCTATGGTGGATAAAGGCGCATGGACATAGAAAGGAATACCGTAGTGTTTTGCCAAAACCGCCACGCCTGATGTCCCAATCTTATTTGCCGCATCACCGTTTGCCGCTACTCTGTCGCAGCCTACGACCACCGCTTCCACCCAACCGTTCTTCATAACGATGGAAGCCATATTGTCGCAGATGAGCGTCACATCCACACCTGCTTCTTTAAGTTCCCAGGCCGTCAGCCTTGCGCCCTGCAGCAAGGGTCTGGTCTCGTCCGCAAAAACCTTGAAACCATATCCCCTTTCGTGACCAATATAAATCGGCGCCAAAGCGGTACCGTATTTTGCCGTAGCTATAGTGCCCGCATTGCAGTGAGTCAATATACCCATACCTGGTTTTAACAGTG
>CAYYHH010000229.1:0-3800 GCA_964471645.1 uncultured Oscillospiraceae bacterium | reverse complement strand
ACCCGGTGATTAAAGGGACCGGAAGGTATTTCCATGAGGAATTGCCGTCAGAAATCGAGAGGCTAATTGCTAATTTATAATTTCCTACGGTGCTAAGATATTTATTTGCCGTTTATATGCTGCTCATTGGCATATACGATAGCGTATTCCGCGCTGTTAAATATATGGTCTTTTCCAATAATATCGATAAGCCCGCCCCTTTCCAGTTTTTTCATCACCTTCGGCTGAACACTGGTTATCATGATCTTTGTCCCCGACTGCTGCAGGTTTATGGTCAGTTCTGTAAGAGCCTGCAGTCCGGACAGATCCAGTACAGGAACACCCCTCATTGACAGGATCAACACCGAGGTGTTTTCCAGCTCGGACAACTGAGTTTTGAGCTTTTCCACAACGGCGAAAAAAATGGTTCCCGTCAAATATGCCACTCTTATATGCTCGGGTACGGTGGGAATGTTGATCCCGATTTCCTCGAGTCTTTTGTTTTCAACTTCACTGATAGTTATGTCTATATCCGCAAGCCTTACAACTATCAGCACCGCCGAAAAAGCTACTCCCACTATTATTGCCTGGGTCAGGTCCAGAACTACCGTTGCGCACATTGTGATTGCAAACTTGGCTATGCCTGACTTAAAACGATGCCCAAATATATAGTGGATGTTTTCCCAATCGTTCATGCGCCACGCGGTGATAATCAGAACACCGGACAAAGCAGAAAGGGGAATTGCAGACATAATGGGTGCCAAAAGAAACATAGACAAGAGAAGGACGACAGCATGAATGATCCCGGCCAGTCTTGTTTCGCTTCCGGATTTAATGACAACGCTTGTCCTTGCAATAGCGGCAGTAGCCGGCACGCCTCCGAAAAAAGGGATGATCACATTGCCGATTCCTTGAGCCACCAATTCCCTGTCTCCGTTCAATTTTTCTTTCTTCAATTTCCCGGCAGCCGCACCGCAGAGGAGGCTCTCTATCATTGCCAAAGCGGCTATGCTTAGAGCGGGAATAAACAACTCGCCGAGTTCATTGACGGATATGGAGGACAGGGATAAGCGATCAGATAAAAACAGTGTTTTCGGAATTTCACCCACTATTGCAACATCCAGCTTCATGAAGCTGTTTAGTATGATAACGATGATAAGGCTCGCCAGTGAAGAAGGGAATCTGGCGTTCCATTTTTTCGGCCACAGAATCATAATGGCAACCACAAGCAGCCCTATGACCAAGGTCGGAAAATCAGGGTCAAAGCCATCTGTAAAATATGAAATCAGCTTGGTTATTGCCAGATCCCCCGAAGAAGTAACTCCGAATAGGTTGTCCAGCTGACCCAAAGCAATTATAATGGCAATGCCCGATGTAAAGCCTGTGATAACTGACGAAGGTATAAAGTATATAATGCGGCCCAGCTTGAATATTCCCGCTAAGATCAGCATAATACCAGCCATAAAGCCTGCGATAAATATACCGTTCAATCCATGTTTATGTACCAGCATGATTAATATCGCCGTCATGGCTCCTGTAGGTCCCGATACCTGGAAAGATGCACCGGATAAAGCTCCGATCAGAAAGCCGGCTATGATGGCTGTAATAAGGCCCGAGGCTGCGGTTGCACCGGATCCCACACCGAAAGCAAGGGCTAAAGGCAAGGCCACAGCGGCTACAGTAAGCCCGGCCATCAGATCTTTTGAAAATTTATTCCCATCGTATCTATTAAATTCGTTCTTTAAATCTGCTATAAAATCAGCTAACACATTAATCTCCCTTCTAAACAAGACAAAACAAAGAGACGCCGGTCCTCTTTGTCTTTATTTCATTATATACGAAATGCTGAATTAAATCCACAGTAATTCAAATTTTAGCCAGTTCAGTTAATACTAAGTTAATGTTCACACCTATCCGGAAATATACAGCATTTTGAAGGCCGGGCACACCCGGCATCCTTATGTTATTCATAGCGAAGAGCTTCAATTGGATCAAGCTTTGCGGCTTTTCTTGCAGGGTAAAGTCCGAAAAACATGCCTACCATCGCGGAGAACCCCACCGCTAAAACTACCATAAGAGGTTCGATTACAACGGCAACACCGGCAATGCCCATGCCTATGGCGGCTATGCCGATTCCGAGAGCGGTTCCTATTATACCCCCAATACCCGCCAGAATCATAGATTCTATTAGAAACTGAGTCAGAATATCCTTGGTTCTTGCGCCTAATGATTTCCTGATACCAATCTCCCTGGTCCGTTCTGTGACGGATACGAGCATAATATTCATTATACCTATGCCCCCGACAACTAAGGAAATTGCAGCAATTGCCCCGATTGCAATTGATAAAGTACCCAGAACTTTGCTGACCATGCCCATCTGCACCTCCGCCGATTCAAAAATATATTGTTCAGGATCCTTGTCCTTAATCCTTGCCAGGAATCTGGTGATCTCTTTTCCCAATAGGGTTTGATTTTTTTCTCCGTCCGTGTAAAGAAGGAAAGCACTTGATGGATTGTCTTCCCTTATTAGCGAAGGGTAGGGGGCGAATGTGGCAAAAGAATCACCGGCATTGAGCTTGTCAAAAAGAGTGGGCTCTTTTCTATAAACGCCTACAATGGTAAACTCTTTCTTTTCATCACTGATTTTAATATTCAGCACCCTGCCTACGCTGTCTGCCTTATTGAAAAAATGCAGGGACGCATTTTCATCTATTACAATTCGGTCCCTTTTGCCGGAAACGTCGCTTTGGTTTATCATTCTACCGTAAATAATGTTTATATGAGTAAACTTATCGTAATCCGAAGCAACGCCTTCTATATCCAGTTTTGCCTTGACCCTTCCCGTCTCTGCTTCGCCGCTTGCATAAGAAGAAGGGCATACATAGAGTACATCTTCGGGGAAACGTGCCTTTAAAGCATCCATGTCTTCAGGGGTAAAAAGGTCTGAATACTGTATAACCTGATCCTGTACAAACTGCCAGTTCAGATATACGTACATGGCATTGGAGCCGATGTTTTCGAATTCTTTATTTACTACCTCTTCAGCGCTGGCACCGATAGAAGTAATAGCTATGACCGAGCTGATTCCTATAATGATGCCCAGCATTGTAAGAAAGGAGCGCATTTTATTCATTCTGATAGCCGATAAAGCCAGCTTAATGTTTTCAAATAACAGCATCAGGCAACCTCCCGGAGGCCTCATCCTTAACGATTCGGCCATCTTTGAAAGTGATTATCCGATCTGTACAATCGGCAATAGATTGTTCGTGGGTGACTATGATAATGGTGTTCCTCTCTTCCCGGTTGAGCTTTGTAAAAATCTCCATAATTTCTAATGAGGAATGTGAATCCAGGTTCCCGGTGGGTTCATCAGCCAAAATAATTTGCGGACTGTTGGCCAAAGCCCTTGCAATGGCAACTCTTTGTTTCTGACCGCCTGACAGCTCGTTTGGCAGATGGTCCGCCCGATCGGTAAGACCTACTTGATCGAGAAGCCTGTATGCAACTTCCCGGCGCTCCTTCGCTTTAATTTTCCCATAAATCATTGGAAGCTCAATATTTGACAGGGCACTGGTTCTGGGAATGAGATTAAATGATTGAAAAACAAAACCCACCTTTTTATTTCTGACAGTTGAGAGTTCATCATCGGTCTTTTTGCTGATATCTTCACCTTCTAAAAGGTATCTCCCCTTTGTCGGACGATCTAGGCAGCCTAATATATTCATCAATGTGGATTTGCCCGAACCGGAGGCTCCCATTATCGCCAGAAATTCTCCCGGCTTTACGGATAGGGAAACATCCTGCAGGGCAGTAACGGATAC
>CAYYHH010000228.1:0-3806 GCA_964471645.1 uncultured Oscillospiraceae bacterium | reverse complement strand
CCCCCTTTTTTCTCTGTACCAAGCAACCCTCTGCTTCCGGGGCAATACAAAGAAATACTCAGCTATGAAAACTTACAGTACATGAATGGTTTTCTAAGAACACAAATAGGCAAAGAATGTATGGTGGTATCGGCACTCGGCGGCAGTGGAAATGTGATATCCAGGCTGGGCTACCTGATCGGTGTAGGTATAAATTATATATTGCTGCAGGACGGTTGCAGCGAATCAATAATGGCAATCGATTTCTATTCAATCCACCTGGTCCAGATAATGGGGAAAAAGTGCCCGGTCAATATGTTCATATGATAGATATCCGCAACATAAGACATAATTGCATTTGCTTCCGTACTGATCCGTCAGACATTGAATTTATTTAGCATGCTTATGTGCGGATATTATTAAGTACCCCGCGGTAACTTCGGCAGCGAATCGGCGGTCAATTTACTTCATCGCACGGAAAAAGGCCGCGGGCGGCCGATTTACTACATCGCACGGAAAATAAGTCCCGGCCGATTTACTTCCTGGTGCGGAAAATAAGCCGCATCAGTTTTTTTCTGTCGAACGGAATGAGCGGGTATAAATAAGATGTTTTGGTAAGGGTTTTGGTTGTCGCCAGCACAATTATGGAAATTACCAATACTACTGCAAATCCCCATATCCCCACCAAAGCAGCTCCGATCAAAAGCCCTATTCTCAGGAATTTTATCGCATAGGACAACTCCATGCTGGGTTGAGAAAATGCAGCCAATGCTACAATTGCCATGAGCAATATGGTTTGAGGGATAAACCATCCGGCTGTAATCGACAATTCTCCCAGAAGCAACGCACCGATAACCGATAACGACATACCGAGAGAGCTGGGCGTATTTAAAGACGCCAATTTCAATCCATCGACTGCAACCTCCAAAATAATAAATTGCCAAAACATCGGAATGGGATAAGATTCCTGGGGCATCAAAAATCCCCATGTCTCCGGGAAGGCTAAAATGCCTCCCTCAAACAGCAAATATATCGGAGTAATGAATGCCGACACCAGCATTGTGACATTGCGAACCAACCTCAAATATGTTCCCGTTGCTATCGGGAAGTAGTAATCGTCAGCATCCTGCAGGAAGTCAAAGAATCCCGTCGGAAGGATTATAGCGGAAGGGCTGTTATCTACAAGGATTACAAACTTCCCCTCAGTAAGATGGGCAGATACAACATCCGGACGTTCCGTGTAACGGATCTTCGGCAATGGATTGAGCCAATGCCGCTTGTCCAGCGCTTCCACCAAACTTTGATCCCCAACGGTAAGTGTATCTATTTTAAGCGACTCTATTTTCCCTATTATGTCTTTTACCAGTTCGTCCTTTGCCAGGTTTTTCATGTAACCTATGCACACATCGGTTCTGGAGGACTTGCCGACGCTTACCATTTTAAAGACAAGATTGGGATCTCTTATGCGCCTGCGTATCAATGCGGTGTTAGATACAATTGTTTCAATAAAGCCGTCTCTTGAGCCGCGAAGGGTTCTCTCTTTGTCCGGCTCGTCGATACTGCGGGCGGGGTAATTGCGCAGATCCATTACAATGGCGCTGTTGAAACCTGCAACCAGAAGCACAGTCAAGCCGGTAAGAATTTTAGTCACAGCAACTTGTGATGTGTACACCTGGCTAAGATCCGCACACGGAACTATTTTCTTTATCAGATCCTCGGTAGCCTTGATGTCTTTCATTTCACTGCCGGCTATGCTTTGAAAACCTGATATCATCAATTGAAGCTGCTGATCCTTTACAAAGCCGTTCATTGAATAAATATAAGCCTCTTTACTTCCAATAGTAACATTCCTTTCGTTTATATCGAAGCTTTCTCCTATGGGCAAAATCTGCCTTACCTCTTCGATCAGCCTATAGTCGGAATTATCTTTTGCTTCCTTTCCGTTGTACATAAAAACCTCCTGGCGTGCCGGAACATTGATTGGCAACCTGACAATTACTAGTATAACGTTTGCAAATTAACCAGGTTAATTATTTGCGAGACATTATACTAGTTTCGCCAAATGGAGGTTCGGATATACGAGAAAAAGAAGAGCAACGGCCTTTTTTCGCCGATCAAGTCCCGGCCTTTTTTTTCTTTCTATTTGCCACCGATTTGCCCGATTTCTCCGATGTGGTTCGGGTCGATTTGCCCGATTTGCCCGATGTGTTTCGGGTCGATTTGCCCGGTTTTTCCGATGTGGCTCGGGCTGATTTGTTTTGTTTTGCCATGAAAAACTTGATTATAGGTATGTAGGCCAATGTTGCTATGGCTAAAGTTGTGAACAATATGATTGCGCTGTCTGCAAGTCCAAATGCCTTAGATACAAACAATACTACGAGCATATATATCCAATAATTAAATAAAAGTCCTATTTTAGACATAAAGATCTATTCCTTTCTTGCAGCTATCTATCTAGTAGGCTAATTACTTGTTTAAACCCCCGAATACAACATGCACACTCAATCTTGAAGCCGTTTATGTAACATGTCAAGGTTTTTAGCAAAGTAAAGAACCCTACCGTCAGGCCTTGCATAAACTGTAATGATTAAAATTGGATTTCGGAGGTTACTTATATGAATTATCAAATTGCCCAAGTTTCACCCGGAGGCAGCCCCTCCGTGTTTTTAAGCCCATCAGTGCAGGATTTCAATATCTATGTGACCGGCGGCAGCGAAGAGTATTGGATGAACCAGGTGGCGGATGCCATGATACCGTACCTGCAGGCCTCCAATATCAGATTTGGCCGCAACAATCCCGATGGCACATTAAGTGAAGCTATAGCAGCTTCTAACGCAGGCGGCTATGATTTCCACCTTGCCTTGCATTCCAACGCATCGCCTCCCGCCACCCCCGGGGCGTTCCGCGGCCCCAATGTTTACTATTATGCGTATAGCGATAATGGAAGAAGAATGGCAGATCTGATAGCTGCTAACTTCATGACTATTTACCCTGATCCCAGCCTGGTAATCACAGTACCAAACACAACCTTAGCAGAACTGAGACAAACAACCGCACCCTCAAACCTGGTAGAGATAGCCTACCATGACAACTGGGAGGATGCAAATTGGATAATTAACAATATTGATCCGATAGCCAGGGCGTTGGCGCTGTCCCTGACAGAATATTTCGGGATACCATTTGTGGAGCCTCAGGCGTGACTACCAGCCACCGCCTCCGCCGCCCCCCATTCCCCCTCCGGAGAAGCCTCCGCCGCCTGAGAAACCTCCGCCGCCGAAGCCGCCTTTTCCGGAGTTTTTAGGTATAGTTATATTGTTGTTCATTGTCCTCGTATAGCTGTTGAATGCTTTAACGAAAAGCACATGGTTAAAGACACTGCCTGTACTGCTGTGATACCACTCGGGGGGAGGCAGGGCAATCGATTCAAATTTCTTTGCCCAAATGCTTGTCAGCCCGAACGCATATGCATATGGAAGGATATTGTAAAAGTAAGCAGGATTTTCCTCGACCAATTTTTTTATACGGTCAAGTTCTGCCGTGCGGATAAACTCTTTAAGCCCTAATATTTTGCCGAGCATCCCGGCTCCGAATTTCGTCCTTTGCTTCATGAACAAAGTAAATAACCAGCAGACGACCGAGGAAGCAACGGCTGCAACAGCGAATACAGGCAGATCAATGAACAACACTCCATATATTGCCACTGCCGAAAGACATATTATCAAAATTATACCGGGAAAGATGTGTGATCCTATTTTTTTCGCCTTTGAAAGCGAATGCCTCCTGTCGTGTATCGCTATTGAAGTGAAATAGCCCACCAAAGCGCCTAT
>CAYYHH010000227.1:0-3816 GCA_964471645.1 uncultured Oscillospiraceae bacterium | reverse complement strand
CCGGAACATATAGTTCTATAGGGGAGCTGTAATTGCTCCCCATTATTATTTCCATTGCATTGCCCGCGCCCTTGTATTTCTTTATTACGGGGATGCCTTCGCTCCGCAGCTTCGACTCCAATATGTCCGCTTCCAATGAATTCATTGCCGTTGTCAAATATACGCCGCTGTGCCATTGATCTTTCTTTTGTCTCTTGAACATAGTAATTCTCCCGTTATTCACATCAGAATTTAAGATAGTCCCAGTATAGCATATGGTGACTCTAAATGTTATAATTATGTACAACATGTCATTAATGTGTTATCAGAGCATTTTTATGCGCCAGCATCAAAAAACCACAAGACAGCAGGCAGGAGGAGAATAATGCCGGTACTGGAAAATGAAATCAGCACAAGGTTGGAAATACTGAGGACCCTTTATAATCTATCGGAAAAGCAGGTCGGAAAAGAGATCAAATTCTATGCTGCCCAGATAAGCGGGGGATACTATAGTGAAATCCATCATCAGCTTCGTTTCCTGCAGGAAAGAAAGCTGGTTTGTTTTGACAGGAACATAGTCAGCAAAAAATTTACCGCATCCCTTACGGAAAGCGGGGTAGCCTTCATGGAAGATGCTTACAGCGCCATGGCATTAGACGAGCACGAAAAACACAAAGCTCTGGATGAAATTTTTTCAAGGATCAAAATGTAAAAATGTAAGGTCGGGGAGAGATATCAAAAAACTAAAATATTGGAGGATCAATCGATGAGAAAACGTATAGCGGCCGCATTGACGGCGGGTTTAATATTGGTTACAGCCGGTGCTGTTGTATTCAGCACCGAGACGGCTATTGTACCGGACATGAATTTTGTCGGAAGCCCAATTGAGCTGACATTGGAAAAAGCGGTAGAAATAATGCAAACTGAAGGCAGCAGGGCCGAGGCCGCCGCATTGAATAAGGCAGCCGACGAAGCAATAGCCAAAGGCTACAAAGAAAGCGCCCAAAGCATGGCCGATTATTTCCGCAGCCTGGACCAATTGAGCGAAATGAATATCAAGTTACCAATATCGACGGCTTATGAGGCAGAGGCTGCCGGCATGACAGAATTGAATGAAAAAATTATTAAGATGCGTCGGGATTTTGCCAAAGATCAGCTGGAAGCTAACTACGAAGCAGAACTGAATGAAATCGAAGCCGCTACAGTACAAATTTATTACGGCGTTTTGCTGGCGGATGAAAACCTTAAGGTAGCCAAGGATAATTTGTCAAACCAGAAGGCAATATACGATAATACCATGAAAAAGTATAAACTCGGATCTGTCGCAAAGGTGGATACGCTTACAGCAGAGACCCAGGTAATTATCGCCGAAGATCAGGTTGCTACGGCGGAAACCGCAGTAAAAAATGCGAAAATGAACCTGAACCTGTTGTTGGGATATGATCTTATGCAGGCGGTAAAGCTTACGGACGGTCTGAAGATGATAGAAAAACCGGAAGGAAACCTGACGGGATTTATAGAAAAGGCCTTAAAGACGAGAAATGAAATAAAGGGAGTTACCCTTGCAGCAGAAATACAGGGGATGTTGCTTACAAGCTTGAAATATCGTTATCCCACTAATTCATCCACATACCTCAAGCAGGAATCCGCCGCGCTGCAGGCAGAAAAAAGTGCAAAAGATGCACCGTTATATATTGAAATGGATATCAGAAGCCGGTATATGGACATAACGGATAAAAAACGAGCAATTACCGTTGCCCAGGCAAATCTGAACAATGCAAAAGAAGGTTATAGGTTGGCCAACATCAGCTACAATGCGGGGATGAACACTCTGACCGATGTACAGCAGGCTCAAATTGCTTCCTTCCAGGCAGCCCTAGGCCTTGCAGCGTCCATAAATGAATACGATCTGGCAGTTTACGGCTTTGAACATGCTACAGGAGCGGGGACCACCAGGTTGCCCCTTTAAGATATTGCCACCTGACATATAGCCGTCGCGTTATAATATCAACAGACTTGAGCAAAATGCAAGGAACATCATTTTTGTAATGATCCTTGCATTTATTATTATATAAACATATGGTTGCGCCTGGCGCAACCATATTTCATTTTATCGTTGACATACAACCATATAAAAACCATAATTAAATAAAACAATTATCTGAAAACTTCTATATTAAAACCGCACCGGCCAAATTGCAGCAAAATTGCAGTAAGAACAACAGAAAATTATGTAAAAAGAAGATTAGGTATAACTATGGGCAGTAATAGAAACGGCGTTGCATACTATGCAACATAATAAAATATACTAGATGGGAGTTGAGTTTATTGAGACTTACAGGCGGAGAAATTGTATTAAAGTATTTGGAAAAGGAAAAGGTGCCATATATTCTAGGCATCCCCGGGCATGGCTGCTTAGGGCTTTTTGACGCTGTTAAAGAAGCCCACGAAAGCGGAGGAATTAAATACATACAAGTAAAACACGAACAGGCGGCGGTCCATATTGCAGATGCGTATTATCGTATTTCCGGCAATCCGCTGGCTGTTTTTACATCTATCGGACCGGGAGCGCTGAATACGGCCATTGGAATGGGAACCGCTTATGTGGATTCATCAGCGGTCCTCTTGCTGACGGGAGATACACATGTACATATGAAGGGGGTCGGAGTTCTGCAGGAAATAGAAAGATACCAGGACTCAAATTTCATCAGAGCCCTTGAACCCTTGTCTAAACGCAGTTGGAGAGTTGAATCTGTAGCACAATTACCGCGAATAATGAAGAGAGCCTTCAATCTGATGCAAAACGGCAGAAGCGGCCCTGTTACAATTGCCATGCCCATGGATGTTCAGGCTCATGAGCTAGAAACGGACATCCCCGAGGGAAAAGATATTTTGGCGGAAAGGCCTGCAGGAAATGCCGCGGCAATAGCAGAAGCCATAAGTATGATGAAGGAAGCTAAAAAGCCCGTAATTTTAGTTGGCGGCGGAGCTCTCAGGGCGGCATGTTCGGAAGAATTAAAAGAATTGGCCGAGCTTTGGGGAGGGGCTGTTGTATCAACCTTAGCCGGTAAAAGCGCATTCCCGGAAGACCATCCTCTATATGGTTTTCACACCGGATCAAAAGGAACACCTGTCGGAACCCAGTTGTGCAGAGAGGCTGATGTGATTTTAGCTTTGGGGACCAGGTTTGCCGATGAAACTACTTCTTCTTATAAAGATGGAAGAAGCTTTTCTTTCCCCTCAACAAAATTGATACACGTAGATATGGATCCAAACGAGCTTGGAAAAAACTATCGATGTGATATTGGAATCCTCGGAGATCTGACGTTGGTACTCAGGCAATTAATATCAGAGTATAAGGAAAAGATCAGCAAAAATGGATATGAAAACAACGACTATACGAATCATATCCTTGAACTTAAGGAGAAGTGGGCAGAGTATCTTGAAAGAATTCGCTCTGTTAAATTTGATAAAGTTACAATTTCTCAGTTAATCGGGGAATTGAACCGCTGCTTGCCCGAGGACACAATTATCGCCACTTCTTCGGGTAATACCCAAGCCCAGCTTTTTCAGGAATATTGCTTTAAAATTCCCGGAACTAATTTGACCACCGGCGGCTTTTCAACAATGGGCTGGGCCTTACCGGCAGCTATAGGTGCGAAGCTGGCTAAACCGGAGGCGCCTGTTGTTGCGTTCATGGGTGACGGGGACTTTATGATGATCATGCAGGAAATGTCAACCTTGGCACAATACCGGATACCGGTAGTAGTAATCATGGCAAACAACTGCGGATGGATGGCGATCAAGGATTTGCAGGCGGATGTATTAGGCGAAGAA
>CAYYHH010000226.1:0-3820 GCA_964471645.1 uncultured Oscillospiraceae bacterium | reverse complement strand
TTCCGATCCCGATTCCGATTCTAACTCCGATTCCGATTATTCCGGTGCGGATGATAATGCCGGCAGTATTGATGTTATCGGCAGCGCGGAGCCGCCGCATGAAGGAGAAGTGACCGAATGCGCCGAGCGTACGGGAAAATGGGCTTGGAAGTTGTCCGATCCCGGAGGCGGTGCCAAATATAAAAAACTCCTGGGCGATGTGCGCTTTGAGAACGTAACCTTCAGCTACGACGGAGAAAAAGAAGTCTTAAGAGATGTATCATTCTATGCAAAACCGGGTCAAAAGATTGCATTGGTCGGATCGACCGGTGCCGGAAAAACTACGATAACAAATTTGCTAAATCGCTTCTACGATATATCCCGGGGTAAAATCATATATGACGGTATTTCTGTTGACGGCATCAGGAAGGATGATTTAAGAAAATCTTTGGGCATGGTGCTCCAGGACACCCACTTGTTTACGGGAACGGTGAGGGAGAATATTCGCTACGGCAACATGGAAGCATCCGACGATGAAGTGATCCGGGCGGCTAAGCTGGCCAATGCCCATTCATTTATCAAGCATTTGCCTGATGGATACGACACTGTTTTAAGCGCCGACGGCGCCAACCTTTCACAGGGACAGCGGCAATTACTGGCCATAGCCAGAGCCGCCATAGCCGATCCCCCGGTGTTGATTCTGGACGAGGCTACCAGCTCCATTGATACAAGAACGGAAGCACAGATCGAAAGGGGAATGGATCGTCTGATGGAATGTCGCACGGTATTTGTTATCGCCCACAGATTGTCGACTGTCCGCAATGCCGATGCGATCCTTGTGCTCGAAAACGGAAAAATAATCGAGCGGGGCGACCATGACGATCTTTTGGCGCAAAAGGGCAAGTATTATCAGCTTTACACAGGGATGTTCGAGCTTTCATAAGCACGATGGTATAGCCTGAAATGTATGCACATAATCCAAGACAGGAATATTTTGTCTGGTAACTGATATTTTGTCAGGTAATTGCATTGAGAGGATAAATTATAGCATGAATCGCAGCAGTGGTATCTTACTTCCGATTTTTTCACTTCCATCACCGCATGGTATAGGCACACTTGGAGATGAGGCGTACAAGTTCATCGACTTTCTTAAGGCATCAGCTCAGAAATACTGGCAGATGCTGCCCTTGGGGCCCACCGGTTTTGGCGACTCGCCCTACCAGAGCTTTTCTTCTTATGCCGGCAACCCCTATTTTATTGATTTAGAAATGCTGATTCATGAGGGGTTATTGGAAAATGACGATCCGGATATGCAGGAAGGAAAGAAATCCAATCAATTTAACGAAGAGTGCCGATTTAATGAAGGATGTGCAACTGATGCAACGGATGCAACTGATGCAACTGATGCAATTGATGCAATTGATGCAACTGATGCACCGGATGAGATAGCCGATAACGGTGACAAGATTGACTATGGCCGGCTGTTCTGCAAAAGAGAAAAGATTCTGCGGAAAGCATTTGTGCGGTTTCGATCCGGAAAAGCTGAACGGGAAATACATGTTTGCTCTGTTAATTCAGGCATGGATAGTACAAAGCGGGAAATGCATATGGAATTCGCCGATTTCTGCACAGCTAACGCCAATTGGCTGAATGATTTCGCCCTTTTTATGGCCTTGAAGCAACACTTTGGGATGAAACCCTGGCAGGAATGGGAGGACGAAGGGATCAGGCTTCGCCGACGGGAATCCGTTGAGATGTACAAAGAAATGCTGAGAGAAGAAACTCTGTTTCATAGCTTTGTGCAGTTTCTGTTTTTCCGCCAGTGGGATGCCCTCAGGGATTATGCAAAACAAGCGGGTATTAAGTTCATCGGGGATCTTCCTATTTATGTATCGATGGATTCGGCAGATGCGTGGACTTCATCGGGGGTACTGCAGTTCAATGAAGAAGGTGTGCCTCTGGGGGTAGGAGGGGTCCCGCCGGACTATTTTTCGGCAACGGGTCAATTGTGGGGAAATCCTCTTTATGATTGGGTTGCGATGAAATCGGAGGATTATTCCTGGTGGATGAACCGCATTTCTGCAGCGGCGCAGATGTTTGATATAGTCAGAATCGATCATTTCCGCGGGTTTGAGGATTATTGGAGCGTGAATTATGGATCGGAAACAGCGGTAAGCGGCAAATGGATGCCGGGTCCCGGCATGGAATTCATAAATAAAATCAAAGAATGTTTTCCAGATTTGGGCATTATTGCAGAGGATTTGGGATCGCTGACCCCACAAGTTCACAAGATGGTGGAGGAGTCCGGCTTCCCGGGCATGAAAGTGCTTCAGTTCGCATTCGGTTCAGGCAATTGCTGCGATTACCTTCCCCACAGGTTTGAACGGAACTGTGTTGTTTACACAGGTACCCACGACAATACCACATTGAAAGGCTGGCTTTCCGAGGAAGCCTCCGATGCGGAAAGGTCTTACGCTGTAAGGTATTTCGGGCTTTCTGCAGAAGAAGGTTATGAATGGGGATTTATTCGCGGCGCTATGAGCTCGGTCGCGGATTTGTGTATCGTGCAGCTCCAGGATTATCTGGAGCTTCCGGGCACAGCGCGGACCAATACCCCGGGGACACTTGGCGGCAACTGGCAATGGAGGTTGGTAAAGGGTCAGTTAACCGGGGATCTGGCTGCAAAGATTGCTGAAATTACGCACAGGTACGAAAGATAGAGACACGAAAAATAAGCCAAAATGACATTAAAATATAAAGCATAGTCCAGCATTGATTTTATAATCGATAGGCGCTCAGCATTATATCAAAGAAGCGATTTAACTTTTCATGGAGGAATTCCGGCGTGTATTCGTCGATATGAGACCATTCAAAAAGGGCGATCAGGTAAATGCCCATCACGATGTCGACGATGTCATCGGCATTGGCATCGGACCGTAAAACCCCTTCGGTTTGCGCGTTGACAATCAAATCTTTCAGCAGTTTGACCATTTCTTTTCTGGTGGCATAAATAGGGCTGTCTTCACAGGAGTTCAGATAGGTGATTCTCCTGGAAAGACCTAAATACTCCACCGATGAAACGACAAATTCTTCAAGTACCATTCTTAACTTTTGATCGCTATTGCCCCAATCTCGCAGATCATTCTTCAAAAGAGCTCGAATGCGATCCAAAACTTCGTCGGCGGTACCGATAAGAAGGCTTTCCTTGTTGGGGAAATAATTATAAATGGTAGCCTTGGATACCTCTGCTTTTTGTGCAATATCCTCAATCATGGTTTCTTCGTAGCCGTTTTGCGAAAATAGCTTTCGGGATGCCTTGAGGATGCGTTTTCTGCTATTGATTTTGTTCATTTCTCGTCTATTTGTAATCATATGCATATTATACAATAAAAAAAGAAATTGGCAATAGTAAGAATATTAAAACCATTTGGTCTTGACACCAAACTTGGACGTGAGTATAATATTATTATGTTTCTTTAGGAATTCTGAATCAAAGTTTTTAGGGTAGGCGTAAAAACAGGGAGGGATAAATTAAACGCCGCCTTGCTATAGTCTCGGGTTGTCTTAAGAAATGGAGATGGTGTAGAAATGAAAGTCATAGCATATGACATTGGAACTACAGGACTGAAGACATGCATGTTCAACATTTCCGACACTGATAGCGTACAGTTGATCGATGGAGATGTGGAGCAGTATGCACTGCATATTTTAGAAAACGGAGGAGTAGAGCAGGAACCTGAAGAATGGTGGGAAGCAATGGGTAAAAGTACCAAGAGATTGCTTGAAAAAACCGGGGTGCCAAGGGAAGAAATCCAAGGAATATCTTTCTGCTCGCAGATGC
>CAYYHH010000225.1:0-3824 GCA_964471645.1 uncultured Oscillospiraceae bacterium | reverse complement strand
TGATAAGGCACACCGCACATAGGTGCTTTCTCTTCTAAACCGCAATTCTTTGCGGTTAAAGTGACCTCCATTTCCTTTGATGCCACGAGGGCATCTTCAAAGAACATCTCGTAAAAATCACCTAATCGGAAAAAGAGTATTGCGTCGGCATAATCCTTCTTTATATCCAAATATTGCTGCATCATAGGTGTCAGCGCCATATTAAGTTCCTCGCGTCATTATATTAAGAGATATCGATCGTATCTGAAAATTATCGAAGGCAGCATCCACGACTGCACTTATATCGATATTCCCAGGGTAATCATCACTTTTTTTCAGCAACATCAAATATTCTATATTACCTTTGGCCCCGGTAACCGGAGACCACGTAAGTCCTTCCATTTTCAAACCGTGATTCGCTCCGTATCCTATGACTTTATCGATTACTTCTGCATGGACGGATTTGTCTTTGACTATACCGTGTTTTCCGACCTGTTCTCTGCCTGCCTCGAACTGTGGCTTTATAAGGCACATAATCCTGCCGTCGGTCTTAAGGAGCTCTGTGGCAACAGGAAAAATAAGATTCACAGAAATAAATGATACGTCGATAGTTATGAGATCCATTTTTTCGCCGATGGAATCGGGGTCCATATATCGTATGTTTGTTCTTTCGATATTGATGACCCGAGGGTCGTTCCTGAGTTTGTAATAAAGCTGCCCATAGCCTACATCAACGGCATATACTTTTGAAGCTCCCCTTTGCAGCATGCAATCCGTAAATCCCCCTGTTGAAGCTCCCATATCCATAGCTACATAATTTTTGACGCTCAAATGAAAAAAGTCCAGGGCCTTTTCTAATTTCAAGCCTCCCCGGCCGACGTAGGGGCAAAGCGTTTGTTTTATTTCGATAGCAACAGTATTTTTTACCTGTGTCCCCGGTTTGATGCAAAGTTGTTTATCTACGTAGACGAGCCCCGCCATTACAGCGGCTTTAGCCTTCTCACGGGATTCAAAATGACCGAGATCGACCAAAAGTGAATCAAGCCTCTGCTTCAATGAATTCACTCACCCTTTCCACAATGGATTCCACATCCATTCTATAGCGCTTAAAAAGCAGGTTCGTATCGCCATGTTCAACGAATTTATCCGGCCAACCTACAGCGAGATGAGTAAAGCCCCTGATCTTTCGTTCACTTAAAAGCAAAAGCAGATTTGATGCCAGTCCTCCGGCAACAACATTATCCTCCATAGTTACCAACTTGCCTGTTTTCTCCAAGGAATTTATTATCTTATGAAGATCCAATGGCTTTAAAAACCGCGCATTGATAATTTCGGCGTCTATACCCGAGGCTTTCAGCCGCTCACCTGCCTCTATGGCGTACTCGACCATTTTCCCGATTGCCACTATGCTCACATGTTTTCCGGTTTTAAGAATTTCACAACCCCCGTCTATCACATAATCTTCGCCGTCGTCAGTCAAAACCGATGCAATTCCACGGGGATATCGAATCGCACAGGGGCCGGGAAGGGTCAGCGCATAGTCCATCATAGCCAACAGCTCCCTGCCGTCCTTAGGAGACATAACGGTCATACCCGGCATATGTGACAGGTAAGAGAAATCAAAAACTCCGTGATGGGTTTCACCGTCGTTTCCGACATTTCCTGCCCTGTCGATGAGAAAGGTCACAGGCAAGCCCGGAATGCAGACGTCCTCGATTATTTGATCATAGGCCCTTTGTAAAAAGGTAGAGTAAATCGCCACAAAGGGTTTGTATCCGCCAAGGGCCAATCCCGCGGCAAAAGCAGTGGCGTGTTGCTCAGCGATACCTACATCGAAGGTGCGCTTCGGAAAAGCATCCCTAAATGGAGACAAACCCGTGGCATCCATCATGGCCGCGGTAATTGCAACGATTTTCTCGTCATTATAAGCGAGTTCGACTAATTTATTGCCCGCCAGACACGAATAGGTAGCCTTATCTGATGAGGCTACAGAGTCACCTGTAACGGGATCAAAGGGTGAGATTCCATGGAATTTGCAAGGATTCGTTTCGGCATTTCTGTATCCTTTGCCTTTTTTCGTTACCACATGTAAAAGTACCGGGCCGTCCAAAGCCTTGGCAATGTCCATGGCGTCGATGATTTCGTGGACATCATGCCCGTCGATAGGGCCAAAGTATTTAAAGCCGATACTTTCAAAAATCGCCCCGGGAACCAGTGCAAATTTTATCGTGTCACGTATATGGCCGAGACCGGAATAAAGGCTGTCACCCACTCCGGGAACTCCTTTAAGAGTTTTTTTGAGCTGCTTTTTGAACTCCAGGTAAGCCTTGGAAGCCCTCAGTCTCCCCAGATGTTGGGATAACCCGCCGCCGTTTTTTTCTATAGACATTTCATTGTCATTCAGAATAACGATGATATTAGTATCTGAACTGCCCAGGTTGTTCAAAGCCTCAAAAGCCACACCGCCTGTCATCGCCCCATCGCCGATAACGGCCACGACATTTTCCTTCGTTCCGTTCAGATCCCTGGCGACTGCGTAACCGGACGCAATTGACAGCGAAGTGCTGGCATGGCCGGAATCGTATGAATCGTGGGGACTCTCAAACCTTTTCGGAAACCCGGAAATTCCGTCCAATGCCCTCAGCGTATCAAACCGGTCGGCTCTGCCGGTCAATATTTTGTGAACATAGGCCTGATGGCCTACATCCCATATTATTTTATCCTCAGGGCTGTCAAAGACCTTATGAAGCGCAATAGTAAGCTCCACGACCCCCAGATTGGAGGCTAAATGTCCCCCCGTGCAGGATACTTTTTCGATAAGAAAGTCCCGGATTTCATACGATAAAAGTTCTAACTCTCTTTCTGACATATTTTTCAGATCTGCAGGTAATTTATATTCATGCAGTCGTTTCATACTGCCGCACTCCTTACTTATTTCTTGTGATCAGTTGATCCGCAATGGATACAAAGAACTCACCTTCGTCATAGAATGGCGCCATGACCTCGTGTGCTCTGTCGATAAGTGTTTTGAGCCGCTGCCTTGATTCCTCTACTCCGTAAACCAGCGGAAATGTACATTTGGCATTGACCTCATCTCTGCCGGTAGATTTGCCCATCGTGTCGGGATCCCCGAATATATCCAAAAGGTCATCGGATATCTGAAAGCCCAGACCTATGGCTTCTCCGTAAGCCGTAAGGGCTTCCAGTCTGTCGGTTTCTCCGCAGCCCAGATATGCACCTGCCCGCAGGGAGGATACCAACAGAGCCGCAGTCTTGTTCAGGTGGATATACTCTATATATTCTCTGGCGCATTGCATCCCCTGTGATTCGATATCGGCTACCTGACCGGCAACCATACCCCTGCAGCCGGACCCCTTCGCAATTTCATAGGCTGCTCTGACGCGGCATTTTAGTTTTTTAGGGTCATCGAAATATAATAGCATATCCCGCATCATAATTTCAAAAGCAGTTGTCAGGAGCCCGTCTCCGGCCAAAATTGCCATGTCCTCACCAAATATTTTGTGATTGGTGGGCTTACCCCGACGCAGCTCATCATCGTCCATGCAAGGGAGATCATCGTGGATCAGGGAATATGTATGGATATATTCCACTGCTATGGCATAAGGGAGAGCCAAATTGATATCATAGCCGCAAAATTCACTGGCTGCAAGCAGCAAAACAGGCCGTAATCGTTTACCGCCCGACAAAAGGCTATACATCATAGCTTCGCGTAAAGTCTCGCTGTGTTGATCGATTTCAGGCAAAAAATCCAAGAGATGGCTCTCGATCAAGGTTTTATATCTGTTATAGTCATCATTGAACATATTGGCCTGCCCTCCATTTGA
>CAYYHH010000224.1:0-3858 GCA_964471645.1 uncultured Oscillospiraceae bacterium | reverse complement strand
GTCCGAACAGCTTTTCGGTTTCGGAAACTCTTAAAAACAATGTGGTTTTTCGTAACTTCAACCTGCTTTCACCTTTTCAATTCAAGAAACCTTTTCAGGCTATCCTGTGCAAAAATGTGATGATTTACTTTGATATGCCCGTAAAAAATGCCATAATCCAAAAATTCTATGATGCCCTCCTTCCCGGCGGATACCTGTTTATCGGCCTCAGTGAGTCCTTGTCCGGATGCACCCACAGGTTCAAAACCGTCAGGCCATCCGTCTACCGCAAAATAGATTAATGCTAAAGTTTTTCGGCCTTTTACCGATATTCTTTGTAGGAGGTAGCAACCATGACAAGTATAAGTTCTTTAAACACCCTTTCGGCAAAGACCGGAATCGGCGGCCTGATGTCAGGAATGGATATCGATGAATTGGTGAAAAACCTCACCACCTCCAGCCGCAACAAAATTTTCAAACAACAGCAAGCGGTACAGAAGCTTCAGTGGAAGCAATTGGCTTACAGAACGGTTACAAAATCGCTCACGGAGTTTCAGAGCTCATATTTAGACCTGCTTTCGGCAACTAATTTCAGAAGTGCTTCTTTTTTCAACACCGTCAGAGCCGACGTCTCCCATCCGTCAGTTGTATCCGCTGTATCTGCTCAGGCGGCCAGAGGCGGCACCATAACCATAGAATACATCACCCATCTGGCAGAAAATCAAAAGATAAGCAGCACGGCAGCTGTATCAAAACCTCTTACCGGCTCTGTTTCGGGAGAAGTGCACGAGGTCTTATCCTCCGAGGACATAAGTCCACTGCTTTCCGCAATCAAAGGTAAATCCATCAGCCTGACATTGGACGGCAGGCTGAGAACAGTGACCTTTGACGACAGCTTTATACAGGATGCCGGTTCAGATCTTTCTGAAGAGGGGTTGGCCGATGCCCTCCAATCGGCTGTAGATAAAGCCTTCGGTGTAATAAATTACGGGGACAGGATGATAACCGTCTCTTTGGAAAACGGACAGCTTACCTTTAATACTGACAATTCTTCGCTCTCCGTCAATGCAGTGGGAAGCGATACGAAAACCTTGAGCCTTTTCGGCCTGTCCGACAAACAGTCCAACAAAATCTCTCTCTACACCCCGCTGGAAAGCGTGTCGCTGGCTGCCGACCTTGACCCTGATGCAGAAACATTCAGCTTCAGCATCAATTCGGTTAAATTTGAATTCAGCAGAGATAAAGCTCTGGCAGATATTATAAGAGAAATAGAATCAAGCAAAGCAGGGGTGACAATTCACTATTCGTCTCTTACCGATTCCTTCACTCTGACGGCGAAAGAGGCGGGGGCCGGCGAGAATATCAAAATTGAGGAAACCGGCGGCAATCTGTTGGGAGCCCTGGGTCTGACTCAGGATTGCGGCGCACTTGTGACATACGGCAAAAACGCGGTGCTTTCAGTCAACGGAAAAGAAATTACCAGAAGCTCCAACAATATACTCGTAGACGGGGTAAATATCGAGCTTCTGAAAACCACGGAGAATTTGAGCGAGCCTGTCGTCATATCCCTCAAAGAAGACGCCTCCTCACTGCTTGAACCGATCAAAAAGTTCTTAGAAGATTACAATGCACTCCTCGATCTGATGAACGGATTGGTATCGGAAAAACCCGACTCCAAATACCAGCCCCTTTCCGAAGAACAAAAAAGTGAAATGACAGAAAAACAAATTGAAAAATGGGAAGAAAACGCAAAAGCCGGGATTCTCAGAAGCGATCCTGTTCTCAGAGGCCTCCTGTCGGACTTGAGGACGGCAATGCACAGCTCTGCCAAAAGCGGAGGTATCAACCTGTTTGGTCTGGGTATTTCCACAGGGGGATATCAGGATTACGGGAAATTGAAAATAACCGACGAATCTAAGCTGATCGAAGCTTTAAAAACAAGGGGTGCCGAAGTTCAAGAGCTGTTCACCACCCCAGAAACAGGGCTGGCCAATCGGATTAATGATATTATTCAGGGCGCCGTGAAAAGAACAGGAGTCAAGAATACCCGTGGTACCCTTATTGAGTTGGCCGGCATTGAAGCTTCGTCATCAGATTTTGAAAACAGCATTTCCGATACTATTAAAAACACCAACAAGCGGATTGAGTCATTGCAGCTGATGCTCACTGCCGAGGAATCACGCTTATGGAGAAAGTTCACAGCAATGGAAATGGCCTTGCAAAGACTGGATGCCCAAAACTCCATACTCATGCAATTCGCCGGCAACGATTAAAAGGAAAAGGGGATTAACATGCAAGCAGCAAATCTTTACGAACATTACAAGTCCCAAAGCTTCCAAACACTTACCCCGGGGGAACTTGTGGTAAAACTGTTTGAGGAGGCTTCAAAACAAGTCACCATGGCAATTTTTCTTGCAAACACCAACGCGGTGCAATCCTTCAACTGCATCGTTAAGGCAAGAAGAATAATATCGGCCTTAAACGATTCTCTGGACATGAACCATGCTATTTCGATTGAATTAAAGGATATGTATCTTTTCCTCATTGACCAGCTCAATGAATCCAATGCAAAAAAAGATACGTATTTAATGAAAGAACTTCTGAGCCTCATCAATGAATTGAAATCCACCTTCAAGCAAGCGGATCGACTGGCGAGAGCGGGTGAACACAAATGAAATATAACAATGGCTGCGATGAATACCACTTGCGGAAAATGGCACTGTTGAAACAAATGCTAAGGATAAATGAGGAATTCCTCAGCACCATTGAGGATTGGGAGGCTTATGATGTCCATCTTTCAAAAAGAGAGGAAATTTTGAAAAACATAGCCAGGCTCAATAATGGGCCGGGCGCAGGTGCAATTGAATCGTGCTCCGATTCACAAAAGAGAGATGTTACCAACATGGTAAATCTCATATTGGCCCTGGACGATGATATTATCACCCGCATCAACGAAGGCCGTTCAGAGACACTGGAATTCATGAGGAATAATGCTGTATCGAAAAAAATAACCGGTTATGGGTATAACGGTCCGGAAGGTCAAAGCGGAAAATTTCTTGATTATAGAGAATAATCGTCCCTTTAAAATGGTTATTCCGTTTTGTTAGACCAAAAGTGATTTTCCCATTTTGGTAACCAAAAGCAATTCCTATATCAAAGCAAATCTTTGATCCTGAAGGTAATAAACGAATTTTTAAGGAGGCTTAACATGAGCAAAGGTCATCCTGATGAACCCATGCTGGATTTATTCATATACGAAACATCGCAGAATATTGAGCAGCTTGAAACGGTCATACTATCTGCCGAAAAAACCAATGATCTCACGCCTGACGCCGTAAACGAGATATTCAGAATAATGCATACCATCAAGGGCTCCTCCGCAATGATGATGTATGACAATATTGCATCCTTATCCCATGCAATCGAAGATCTCTTCTATTATATCCGAGAAGGGAAGCCAAAGACCGTTGACTGCATCCTGCTTTCAGATATGGTTCTGGAAGGGGTGGATTTCATTAAGCTTGAATTGGAAAAAATCAAGAACAACGATTGTCCGGACGGAGATCCGGAAGGTCTGACTCGAAACATCAAAAACTTTTTAGCCTCAATAAAATGTGATGATAAGCAAACACTGAAATCTGTCGCTGAAAGTGGGCCTGCCGCAATTAATCCCTGCGTGCTGACCTCCGAGACCTGCATGTCCGGTGACAAAGGCAAGGCATATGAGGCTATTTTATTTTTCGAAGACGGCTGTGAAATGGAAAATATCCGTGCCTTTTCTATCGTTCATAATCTCAAGGATATAACAGATAATTTTAAACATATCCCCGAAAATATCATCGATGATCCTGAAAGCGTAAAAACAATCCGTGAACAAGG
>CAYYHH010000223.1:1163-3868 GCA_964471645.1 uncultured Oscillospiraceae bacterium | reverse complement strand
GAGCATCGGTTTCTCATGTCTCTCCTTCGGCAAGGAATCCGATACCTCATATCCCACATAGAGGGTGGGGCTGCCCGACAAAACCACACCTGTCTGCTGTTCCAACGCAGACAATTCATCGTAAAGTCTGTCATACTCCAGATTTGAAATTACTTCACGGCTTTCTTGATAGTAGGCCTTCGATGCCTCATTGAGCAACGAAATCTTTTCCTTCATTGTCCGAAGCTTATCTTCCATTATTTTGATCCTCATAATTATAGTTTTTTCAAAGGTGCTACGTCGATTGCCAGTTTCTTGGTTCCCACGTCGTCGAAGATAACGGTGACCGTCCTTCTCTCGACTGCAATTACTTGTCCCGCACCAAATTTGCTGTGCTCAACTTTGTCCCCGGGGTTTAAGTCTGCCCCGGATAATGTTGATTTCGCCGCACCGCTCCCTTTTATGTCGCGAATTCTGTCGAAGGGTCGGAATATACTGCTTTCGTCCTCATTATAAGATGTTTCCGGTGCCGAACTGTACCTGTCAAACCTCCCCGCTGTATATACCGGATCCCCTTCAAGAAGGCCCCTGTCTATTTCCTTGAGAAACATAGATTCTCTTGTGTAGTCGGTCTTTCCGTATACGGTTCTGATGCCCGCACTCGTCAGATAAAGCCGCTCTTTTGCCCTGGTCATTCCGACGTAACAAAGCCTCCGCTCTTCCTCGATGCCTCCGCTTCGTTCAAAGGATCTCCATCCCGGAAACAGCCCATCTTCCATACCCGCCATAAATACTACGGGGAATTCCAAGCCTTTTGCACTGTGTAAAGTCATCAGCACTACGGCATTTTCATCCGGGTTTAAATTGTCCACTTCCGCCATCAGCGCGATAGATTCCATAAATTCGCTCAGGCTACCTTGTTCATTCGCATCATCTTTCTCTTTTTCATAATCATAAATGACCGATTTAAATTCGAGAAGGTTTTCTATGCGGCTTTCGGATTCAACGGTGTTTTGTATCTCCAGCGACTGAATATATCCTGTCCTCACAAGGAGCATGTCGTATATATCGGAGATTTTCAGGTTCGCCTGTTCATTGGAAAGCGTGCTTATGAGGCCGCCCATCTGAAGCAGAGAATCGCCGGTTTTTCCGCCTATACCTTCCATTATCTCTTCATCCTGCAAAATTCCCAAAAGGTTTTCGCCTCTTACCGATGCGAGAGCTTTAAGCTTTTCCAAAGTTTTTGGCCCCGCCCCTCTTTTAGGTTCGTTGATTATCCTTTCCAGGGACAGATCGTCGGAGGGATTCTGAACGAGGCGCATATACGCCACCATATCTTTAACCTCTTTGCGATCATAGTACCTGAAACCTGCCAGTATCCGATAGGGAATCCCCCTGCTCCTGAAGGCTTCTTCAAAAAGACGGGATTGAGCATTTGTGCGGTAAAGCACGGCAAAGTCCGAGTATTGCCGTTCTATATTATTTAGTCTGTCCACTTCCGAGGCTATATAGCGGGCTTCATCTTTGTCGTCTTCGGCCCTTAAATATCTGACTTTCTCTCCCTCTTCCCTATCCGTCCACAGCTTCTTGGCCTTCCTTCCCTGGTTGTTCTTTATAACCGAATGGGCAGCCGAAAGGATATTTCCGTGGGATCGATAATTTCGCTCGAGCTTGATGACCTTTGCGCCTTTAAAATCCTTCTCAAAATCCAGGATATTATTGATATCTGCGCCCCTCCATTGATAAATGCACTGATCATCATCACCCACAACGCATATATTATTGTGTGCCCGGGATAGTAAATGTATAAATTTATACTGCATAAAATTCGTATCCTGGTACTCGTCAACCATTATATATTTAAATCTTTGCTGAAGGCGTCGAAGCACATCCTCTTCCTGTTCGAGCAATTTGACCGCCTGCAGCAGCAGATCGTCAAAATCCATAGCCATATTGGATTTCAAAACCTTCTCATATGCATTGTAAATCCCTGCGGTTGTCTTGCCTCTGGGATTTTCGGTATTAGCCTCGCCATATTCCGAAGGACTTATGCCTTTTTCTTTGCAGTCGCTGATAATCGAAATGAAATAAGCCACTGAATATTTCTTGTCATCAACTCCTTGCTGCTTCATACAATTTTTGATCACTGTCTTCTGATCAGCAGGATCGTAGATGACAAAATCCCTGGTGTAACCGATCAGATCACCATACATGCGCAGTATTCTCAGGCATGCGGAGTGGAATGTAAGTATCCACATACCCTTCACTTCACCTATAAGCGCCTCCACCCGATCGCGCATTTCTTTTGCCGCCTTATTAGTAAAAGTAACAGCCAGTATTTCATAAGGAGAAACGCCCTCCCTTTGTATTAAATGGGCTATGCGGTGGGTCATGGTGCTGGTTTTTCCACTGCCTGCCCCGGCTAAAATCAAGAGCGGCCCATCTTTATGTAAAACCGCCTTTTTTTGCTCCGGATTTAATTGTTTCAGATAGTCGGAATCATTTTTCATATATCGTCTCCTGTAATTGTGTCAAAGTCATTTTTCTTCCTTGTCCCGCAAACAGTTTATCATAATCCGACGATTTTGAAAACACGGTGTGTAATACCCGGTATGTTTTATCCGACACCGGGTTAATGTTCACACCCGGCATTGACGCCTCCACGCCGCCTTTTCCCTAGCTTGGGATGTCATGGCCGGGCACACCCGACATAACCCTTAGAATGT
>CAYYHH010000223.1:0-1153 GCA_964471645.1 uncultured Oscillospiraceae bacterium | reverse complement strand
GAAGTGCTAGAAAAAAAGCTGCTTTAGCGTAATTTGAAAATGACGCCTGTTTCAAGAAAAACAACCTCTTAAGTCAGTTTTAAAATCTTTAAACTTTTAAAATATTTGAATATAATGCCTTTAAAATATAATTTAAAATATAATTGGCCTGGAAAATATAGTTAAAATAAATATAAAGGTTGCCCTAAGCCTACAGGGCAACCCTATTGTCAGTTTGTACGATTTCGGATTCCGGGTTCCGAAATCATTTCCTTTTAATTGCTCATGCTGTAAGCAACGTGCTTATAATGGTCCTTTGGCAGAACCAAAATAGAACTTGCCATAAATAATCATAGACCCTAACCTGAATAGACCCTAACCTGAGTTGCCTGAATTGATTTCTAATAAGGCTTCAGCAGGCATTGGGCAGGTTCCTATAGTGGCTTCTTATTAGTGTCTTTTTATAGCAGATCTTTAATAGTTTTTAGCCCTTACCTGGAAGTAAGCCTTGGAATGCTTACATACCGGGCAAATCTCCAGGGCCTTTTTCCCTACATAGCTATGACCGCAATTTGCACATTCCCAAAGCACATCCTCATCCTTTTCGAAGACCTTGCCGCTATTTACATTCTCTGCCAGGGCCCTGTATCTTTCCTCATGTTCCTTTTCAATCTTAGCAACACCTTCCATTTGGAAAGCGATGTCAGCAAAGCCTTCTTCACGTGCCACTTTAGCCATTTCTTTATACATTGTGGTCCACTCGTAATTTTCGCCTGCGGCGGCATCCAATAAATTTTCCTCAGTAGTCCCGATTCCGTGAGCCAGCTTAAACCAAAGCTCAGCATGCTCTTTTTCATTTCCTGCAGTCTCTAGAAAAATGGCCGCAATCTGTTCATAGCCTTCTTTTTTGGCCTTGGAAGCATAATAAGTATACTTATTTCTTGCCTCGGATTCACCGGCAAATGCAATCAATAAATTTTCGAGTGTTTTTGTTCCTTTGAGATCTTTCATACTTTCATTTCCTCCTGATTGAAACGTGGTTTTTAATCATATTATTGATATTTATACCCGCGTCTTCAATTCTTAAACCTGAATATTTTTATCGCCGCAGACTCCCCGCGAGCTTCGATGCAATCTCCCCGCCGATGGCGGCATTGTTGTAAACCAGCTGAAT
>CAYYHH010000222.1:0-3908 GCA_964471645.1 uncultured Oscillospiraceae bacterium | reverse complement strand
AGCTGTTGGCTATGACCTTAAACCCTTCGGCAAATCCGGTATCCAAAAGCCTATCCAAAATCCATACAAAATCTATGGCCAAAATATATCCAAATTTTCAATCGCAAATAAGATATATATTCGGCCGGATCACTTGATACGTCCGACTAAACTAATGCAATCACTCTATGACTACAGCCGTGCCGGATGCGGTAACCATCAGCATATTGCCGCCTTGGCCAAGCACCTCGTAATCTATGTCCACGCCGATAACCGCATTGGCTCCCAATTTACCCGCCCGCATCTCCAGCTCCCCTAAAGCCGCTTCCCTGGCTTCAATAAGCTCGCCTTCGTATGATCCGGAACGTCCTCCGAAGAAATTTGTGAGCCCTGCCGCGAAGTCTTTAATGAAATTTACACCGGAAATCACTTCGCCGAAAACAATTCCCTTATACTCAATGACCCTTTTGCCCTCAACAGTTGGGGTTGTTGTTACAATCATTTTGATCTCCTCGCCTTTCCCAGGCATTATTTATTCCTCTATCGTAATGACCGATACGGGGCAGCTCTCTTCCGCCTCCTTAGCTGAATCATAGTTTTCGTCGGTTACATCACCATGAACCTCGGCCAACCCGTCATCAGCCATTCTGAACACTTCGGGACAAACGTCGGCGCATACCCCGCAGCCTATACAACCGTCCCTGTCAATTACAGCTTTCATTATAGTCTCCTCCTTTCAGAATTCATACATCAATCAACACTGTCTATAGTTTAATTATCATAATCTCCATAAACTGGGTTACCACTATTTTATCTATATATTTTTAGGCTATTTTTATTCTATTAGCAGACCACTTATTAATTCGATACTATATTATACTTGGCCAATAGCACTTGGCTTTTTGGGCTTTTTAGGCTTTTTGGGCTCTCTTAGCCCTTTTCGTTTTCTAAGCTCTTAGCCTTTTTAGCCTTCTTAGCTCTTTGCTTTCTTGGCTTTTTTAGCTCTTTTGATTGCGCATCACCTTATTAACTTACTTTTACCCTCTCAATGGCGAATGTTTATTCCCACTTTGATTGTTATTGTCCGGATGCCTGACATGGCAAATCCAGTTCGGTGAGAACTTTTCCTGAGCCTTCATTTATAACCAGGTCAAACATGTTATACATTTGAGTTTCTCCGACATTTATCAATACCCTCCGCCCTCCGGCTGCAAGAGGCAAGCTGTTGACAGGGCTTACATTCAAGCTGGTTCCGATCACTAACAGCAAATCAGATTTTGATATTTCATTATATGCGCCTTCCCATGCATCGGAAGGAAGGCTTTCACCAAATAACACCACACCGGGCCTCAACTTACCGCCGCAGAAAATGCAAAATTTGTCCCCCAAAAAATCTTCCATTCTTCCGCTCCTGTTGCATGAATGGCACCTGATATCATTTATCGAACCGTGAAGCTCGTACACATTTCTGCTCCCCGATTCTTTGTGAAATCCATCAATGTTTTGGGTTACAATAGCCTTAATTATGTTCCCTGCCTCCCATTCAGCCAGTATTTTATGTCCTACATTAAAATGGCAATTTTCCAAAGTCTTAATCCGATGTTTGTAAAAATCTCTAAATAACTCGTAATCCTTTTCTAACGCAGTAACCGATGCCACCTCCGCGGGATTGATTTTATTCCACCATCCCTCTTTGGATCTGAAATCCGGCACACCGCTTTCTGTAGAAATTCCGGCCCCTGTCAGGACCACCGCATGTTTTGCTTCTAAAATGAATTGCCTTAATAATTTTCTTTTCTCATTGGTCCACACCATATGCATCATCCTTTCCCTTTAATCGGCAAATTGCGAAATGGGGTTAACCGTTCCAGATCCTTCATTGCTAAAAGTGCTTTATCATATTAAGTTAAAGAAAGCAGACTCTATGTGTTTATATTTTCAAATTTTTACGTATGCCTACCGGGGTCAGCCCGGCGAATTTCAATTTCCCCCTATCGTATATTTCTTGGAATACTCCTGATAAAGGTCTACGAAATCGCTATTTTGTTCATGTTTGGCTTTATAAAGATAATCGTGCATATTGAGGCTGTCGTGGGACATCTCGATTAAACAACCGGCAATATTTGAACAGTGATCGGATATGCGCTCCAATACCGTTGTCAGATCTGAAAACACAAATCCCAGTTCAATTGTACACTCGTTGCATTGAAGCCTCCCAATATGCTGCTTTTTCAGTACTCCCTTTAGGTCGTCAATAACCTCTTCAAGCGGATCGACCTTCGCCGCCAGCAAAATATCGTTATCTATAAACGCCTGAATGGATATCTCTACAGCTTCCTCCACGGCTGCCATCATAACACCTAACTCGCCCCTTGCCTGGTCCGAAAATTGTATCTTTTTCTCACACATCTCCCGTGATGATTCTGCAATGTCCATCGCATAGTCGGCTATGCGCTCGAACTCACCGATTAAGAACAGCAATTTGGCCGCCTCCGTGGAATCCCGTGCGGATAAATTTTGGCCGGATAATTTGACAAGATATGTGCCCAAAGCGTCTTCATAAACGTCCGTCTGATTCTCTGCTTCTTTAATTTTTTGCGCTTCCTTTTCGTCAAAATTGTTTATGAGGGTAAAGGACTGCTTTATAGCGTCTTTTGATATAAAAGCCATTTCCTGGGCGACTTCCCGGCTTCGCTGAATGGCTATGGCAGGAGTTGAAAACAAACGTGGATCCAACAGCAATATCTTGTCCTGCTTACTGTCTTCCGGTATCGTCTTGTATGCCAGTTTTTCGAGCAATCCGCTGAAGGGCAGGAGCAAGGCTGTGCATAGTATATTAAAGGTAGAGTGAATAATTGCTATCAATACATGGTTTGCGGGTTGATTGACAAATGCAAAGGTAAATATTTGGTTCGAAACAGTAAAAAGGATAGTGAAAATAAATGATCCGATAATATTAAAATAAAGGTGCACCAAAGCAGCCCGGCGGGCATTTTTATTTGCCCCCACCGATGAGATCAAGGCCGTAACGCAAGTACCTATGTTCATACCCATTATGATAGGTATTGCAGTACCTATGGTAATTTGCCCCGTGGCGGACAAAGCCAGAAGTATACCCACTGCAGCCGACGAGCTTTGTATAATACCTGTTACAACGGCACCCAGCAACACACCCAACAGCGGGTTTGAAAAGAGCAGCAAAATATTTCGGAACCCCTCCATCTCACCTAAAGGCTGAACCGCGGCAGACATGGATTCCATACCGTATATCAGCGTGGCAAACCCTAGCATCACCATGCCTATATCTTTCTTTCTCTCGCTATTCACAAACAAATAGAAAATAATCCCGATGAGAGCCAATATCGGGGTAAATGAAGATGGCTTCAACATTTGAATGAAAAAACTGCTGCCTTTGATCCCCGTCAGGCTTAGAATCCATGCAGTTACAGTAGTGCCCACGTTGGCGCCCATTATTACATGTATCGATTGCTTTAATGTCATTATGCCGGAGTTTACAAACCCGACTACCATGACCGTGGTTGCCGAAGAACTCTGTATAATGGCCGTCACAGCCAATCCCATTATAAATCCGTTCAGCTTTGTCGACGTCAGATTCTCGAGAAATCCCTTCAGCCTGTTGCCGGCACTTTTCTCCAGGCCTGTCCCCATGATACTCATTCCAAAAAGGAATAATGCCAGTCCGCCTATTAATTCTAAGATCCCAAATATATCCATCTATTCTGCCTGTCCATTCCTATTGTAACTCAAAAAAATATACCAAATCAAATGGTTCAGTACCCTCGATCATGCCGCAACTATTATACTGCTATACCGTCCTGAAAGCTGTCCACTCCGGTGCAATTCAAAAAAATTTTGCTAAACCCAATGGTTGCGTATCTTCAATCATGCTGCAACTATTATATTGCCCT